>SXLG01000180.1 GCA_005777805.1 Pseudomonadota bacterium | reverse complement strand
TGCCCCACCGATGCCCTTGCCAGCAGCGGCACGAGTTGTCGCGTCGCGGCGGGCGCCTGCGACATCGCCGAGACCTGCGACGGTTCGTCCAGCGCGTGCCCCGCCGATGCCGTCGCCAGCAGCGGCACGAGTTGCCGCGCCTCGGCCGGTGCCTGCGACGTGGTGGAGACCTGCGACGGTTCGTCCAGCGCGTGCCCTGCCGATGTCCTCGCCAGCAGCGGCACGAGTTGCCGCGCCTCGGCCGGCGCCTGCGATGTGGCCGAGACCTGCGACGGTTCGTCCAGCGCGTGTCCCGCCGATGCCCTCGCCAGCAGTCGCACCGAGTGTCGCGCCTCGGCCGATGCCTGCGACGTGGCCGAGACCTGCACCGGCTCTGCCAGCGCATGCCCCACCGATGCCCTTGCCAGCAGCGGCACGAGTTGTCGCGTCGCGGCGGGCGCCTGCGACATCGCCGAGACCTGCGACGGTTCGTCCAGCGCGTGCCCCGCCGATGCCGTCGCCAGCAGTGGCACCGAGTGTCGCGCCTCGGCCGATGCCTGCGACGTGGCCGAGACCTGCAGCGGTTCGGCCAGCGCATGCCCCGCCGATGCCCTCGCCAGCAGTGGCACGAGTTGTCGCGTTGCGGCGGGCGCCTGCGACATCGCCGAGACCTGCGACGGTTCGTCCAGCGCATGTCCCACCGATGTCCTTGCCAGCAGCGGCACGAGTTGCCGCGTCGCGGCGGGCGACTGCGACGCGGCCGAGAGCTGCGATGGCACGAGCGCGGCGTGTCCAGCCGACGTGCTGGCGTCGTTGGGGACGGTCTGCCGCGTGGCGGCGGGCGACTGCGACGCGGCCGAGAGCTGTGATGGCGGGAGTGCAGCGTGTCCGGCCGACGTCGTGGCCGTGGCCGGGACGACCTGTCGTGCGCCGGCGGGAGGGTGCGACGTGGTCGAGAGCTGCGACGGCGCGGGCGCGACGTGTCCCGCGGACGTGCTGGCCGACGCCGGCATCGAGTGTCGCACCGCGGTGGACAATTGCGACCTGAGCGAGACCTGTGACGGCCTGGCTGCCGCCTGTCCGGTCGATGAGATCATTGTCGACTTCGAGACCTGCGACGACGGCGACGCGCTGACGGACTTCGAGTACTGCGAGGCGGGTGTTTGCGGCAACGGCATCGTGCCGATCGACCTGGTCAAACTCTTCGTGTGGCCGACCGCGGACCATGGGTCGATCGTCAAGGCCAAAGCGAGCTTCGTCGACAGCTTCGTGTTCGATCTCTCAGATGGCGTGACGGTGCGGATCCGGGACGGGGCCGGCCAGGCGTCGAGCCTAGTTTTTTACCCATCGGAGTGTGCGCTGCTGCCGGGCCAGAGGGTCCTGTGCTCGCGCGAGAATGCCAGCGGCCTCCTCTCCGACCGCATTCGCGTGAGCTCGCGTCGGGGGGGAATCAACCGCATGGACCTCTATCTGAACTCGCTCGATCTCGACGTCCCGCTCGTCAGCCCGGTGACGCTCGACATGGAACTCAAGGGTCGTCGCTTCGGCAGCCAGGCAGTGAACTGCAGCGGTGGTGCCCCGCCAGCGATTCGCATGACCTGTACGCCCTGAGCGCACTCGTCGCGGGCGCGTCGCGAGGCTGGTCCGTGGCGCGCCCGCGCGGCCGCCGCGCCGTGCCCGTCAAGAGCAACGGCGGCGGACGCGGGGCCACGCGAGGGTGGCCCCGCAGTGCGGCCCGAACTGGCGTTGTCGGCCGGTGCCGCGCGGCGGACGAACGCGGCGGGGGCGACCTCAGCCGAGCATGATCAGACCGCCGTCGATGCAGATCACCTGGCCCGTGATCATGGCGCTGTCGTCGGAGGCGAGAAACACCGCGGCGCCGCAGAGATCCTCGGCTTCGAGGGGCCGCTTGATCGCCATGGCGCCGTGGACCAGCATGTCGATCATGGCTTTCGGAACGATCTTGCGGGTCGCGTCGGTCATGGTCGGACCGGGCGAGATCGCGTTGAAGCGGACGCCGTGCGGGCCACTGCTCGCCGCACAGAAGTGGGTCAGTGAGGCGACGGCGGCCTTGGTCACGCTGTAGTGGAAGCTCGGCAGCGTATCCTCGTGGGGAATCGGGAAGCGCAGATAGGCGGCGTCGGAAATCTGGGTGATCACCGAGCCCTTGCCCTGCTTCTTCATGGCCGGGTACACGGCGCGTGCGGTGAGCCAGGTGCCGAAGTAATTGACGTCGAAGATCCGGCGCAGATACTCGAGCGAATGGTCGAGATTGTCGATGTCGTGGTAGATCGCGGCGTTGGTGATGGTCGTGTCGATGCGGCCCCAGCGCGCGAGCACCGTGGCCGCCATCTGCTTGGTGTCGTCTTCGCTCGAGACGTCGACCCGCACGAAGATCGCGTCGCCGCCCTCGCGGCGCAGTGCTTCGGCGACAGCCTCGCCCTTGTCACGATTGAGATCGGCGAGGGCGACCCGCGCTCCCTCGGCGACGAAGCGCCGGGCGTAGGCTTCGCCGATGCCCTGACCGGCACCGGTGATGATCGTCACGTTTCCTTCGAGTCGTCCGGCCATCGATCTCTCCTCTCGCGTGCGGGGTGCTCCGGCGCTGGGCCGGTACGTCTGGCGGGCGAGCTGTCGCCCGCGCGGTCCTCTTCGGGCGGCTTTGGCAACGACACGCCCGCGTCGCAACCGCGCGCCGCGTCGTGCCGTTGCCGGCGCAGCCCCCGAAGGAGGTCTCGACTCCCCTTGACGAAGCTCGGCGGGCCGGTGTAATGTCACCCGACCGATCGGTCGGTCCGTCCGTTCGTTCAGGAGCCGGGGCAGAAGGCATGGGTGCGGGTTCGAGTACAGTGGCGGTGCGGGCAGGCGAGCCGTCCTCGCGTGAGCGCATCCTTGACGCGGCTGAGGACCTCTTCGCGCGCCGTGGCTATGCCGGCGTTGGCCTGCGCGAAGTCGCCGAGGATGTCGGTCTCGGCAAGAGTTCGCTCTTCCATCACTTCCCGAACAAGCCCGAGCTCTACGCTGCGGTCTGCGCGCGCATTCTCGAGCGCATCGACGCCGGGGTTGCCCGCTCGCTGGCGCGATCCGGGTCGGCGGCCGAGCGTTTCCTCGGGGCGATCGACGACCTCGTGCTGGCGCTCTCGCGCCGCCCGGGCGACGCCAGAATCCTGCTGCGCTCGCTCTTCGAGGACGACGATCTGCCCGGCGAGAGCGCCGAGCAGAAGCGCGGCGAGGCCTTCGTCAAGCGGATTGTCAGTCGGGTCGAGGCGGTTCTGGGGGAGGGCATGGCGGCGGGCGGGATCCGCCGCGCGAGCCCGCGCCCCCTGCTGCTGCTGGTCGTCGGGCTGGTCGTGTTTCCGGCGGCATCGGGCGAGTTCGGTGAAGAGCTGATCGGCGGGGCGGTGCAGGCGCCGCAGAACCTGGCGCTCATTCGAGAGGAAACCCGCCGGCTGCTGGCGCAAGGACTGGTCATCCCGATCGTGGGATGAGCCACGGTACAAGATCGAAGAGGGCAGAAGTCATGGAAAAGATTCTCGCGGAATTCCGCAAACAGGTGGGTGAGTTCGAGGTCGTCGACATCGACGAAGCCCGGATCGAGGCGCTGCGCGCCGAACTCGACGTGCAGGCACCGCTCAATCTGCGCTGGACATGGACCTATGGCAGCGAGGTCGAGGAGTTGCGGGCCCTCTACGAGCGCGGCAAGCGCGGTCAGTGGAATGCCGAGACCGACATCGACTGGTCGCTGCCGCTGCCCGAGGACGAGTGGTTCCTGCCGCGCGAGGGCGCGCTGCTGATGCCCTCGCTCCTGACCTTGATGGGCAAGGACGAGGAAACCTGTCGTGCCGCGGCGCGTGACGAGCTCGCCTACGTGCTCTCGCAGCTCCTGCACGGCGAGCAGGCGGCGCTCCAGATCTGCGGCCAGCTCACCAATGCCTGCGTGTCGATGGACGCCAAGTTCTACGCGGCCTCTCAGGTGGCGGACGAGGCCCGGCACGTCGAGGTGCTGGCCAAGTTCATCGAGCGCAAGCTCGGCACCGTGTATCCGATCGGTGGCACGCTCAAGGTGCTGCTCGACAAGCTGCTGACGGCACCGACCTGGAAGAGCAAGACGCTCGGCATGCAGTGCCTCTTCGAGGGCGTTGCCGTCGGGATCTTCGACGACTTGCAGAAGAAGAGTCTGAATCCGCTGCTCTCGGACATGATCCGTCGCGTCAAGCAGGATGAGGCGCGACACGCCGCCTTCGGCATCCTCACCATGCGGCGCGTGGTGAAGGAGTCGACTCCCGACGAGATGGCCGAGATGGAAGACTTCGCCTACAACATCATCGAGACGCTCAATGCCAATCAGCAGCTCGACATGCTGCGCCTGTTCGGTCCCAAATACGGCATCGACGCCGAGATGGTCGTGCAGATGACTCATGCGCTGCCCGAGTGGCCCAAGCTGAACAGCGATATGTTCATGCACACGGTGGTCCCCAACCTCTGCCGGCTCGGACTGATCACCGAACGGACCGAGTCGCTCTACCGTGAGCGCGGCATCATGTGGGGTGACCGTTTCGGCATGGGTCTGGACGAGGACGTCGCGAAGAGCATGGTCACCAACTGATTGTCGCCGGCGCGGGGGGGCCGCTCCCCCCGCGTCACACCCCGGCGACGAAGTCGCCGATCGCTGCGAGCAGGGCCGCGGGCTGGTCGAAGTGAATCATGTGGCCGGCACCGGGGATCTCGGCGAAGTGGGATTGCCGGAAGCAGGCGAGACGACCTGCCAGGTCGTCGCTGTCGAGATAGGGCGCCCCCGCCTGTCCGCGCCAAAATTCCCCGGAATCACCGCCGTGCAGGATCAGCGTCGGGACGGTGATGCGCGACCAGTGCGCCTTGAGGAAATCGAGGTCGAAGCGGCCGGTGATCGACATCGTCACCAGCATCGGGTCGAACTTCCACTCGAGGCTTCCGTCCTCGCGCGCGCGGGTGCCGAGCAGGGCGAGCGAGCGGGCGCGCTCCTCGGTGAGACGCGGATTGCGCTCGCGCAGGCGCCGGTAGGCCGCGTCGAGGTCGGGCAGGCCCGGCGGACCGGTCAGCGCCTGATCGATGCGTTCGTAGCCGCCGCGTGCCCAGGCGACGAAATCATCGTGGCGGGGCAGGGGTGGCGGGCCGAGGCCCTCGATGATCACCAGCGCGCGCGGCAGCTCGGGGAAGAGGCCGCCCCACTCCCCGACGATCTCACCGCCGAGCGAGTGGCCGATGACGATCGGCTTGACGAGGCGCAGGGCGCGGATCAGGTTGTGGAGGTCGAAGACGAAGTGGCCGAAGGCGTACCAGGGCGTGGTCTCGCTGTCTCCGTGGCCGCGCAGGTCCAGCGCCAAGACGTGGAAGCGGTCGCGCAGCCCGCGCGCCAGATCATCGAACGAATGCGAATGGTCGCGCAGGCCGTGGACGATGACCAGCGGCGGCGCGTCGGGGTTGCCCCAGTCGCGGAAGTGGATGCGCAGGGTGCCCGAGCGGAAGAAGCGTTCCTGAAACTCGACCACGGCGGCAGCACCTTAGCCCGACCGCGCCATCGCACCAGTGGGCCCGGCCGTGGAGGGCCTTGGCCCGACTAGGTCATCGCACCCGCGAGTCCGCTGCGGCAGCGCTTTGGCCCGACGGCGTCATCGCATCCACAGGCCTGGCCGGGGCAGCACCTGGGTCGGACCGTGTCGTCGCATCTGCGGGCCCGGCCGCCGTGCAACTCGCAGCGCCGATCGCCATCCTCGGGGTGTGCTCTCTGGCTTCCGCATCGGCGCGCTCGATATCCGGCCCGGCCTCGTGCTGGCCCCGATGGCTGGGGTGACCGAGAGCCCCTTCCGCCAGCTCATGCGCGAGTGCAACCCGGACATGCTCGGCCTGGTGGTGAGCGAGTTCATCTCGATCGAGGGCTTGACGCGGAGCGATCTGCGCAGCCACGCGATGTTGCGTCATGTCGCGGCCGAGCGCCCGCTCGCAATCCAGATCTTCGGCGCCGACATCGACCGGATGGCCGAGGCGGCCACGCTGGTGCAGGCGGCCGGCGCCGACGTGGTCGACATCAACTGCGGCTGTCCCGTGCCGAAGGTGGTGCGGCGCGGTGGTGGGGCGGAGCTGATGCGCGCCCCCGCTCATCTCGAACGCCTGCTGCGGGCGGTGCGGCGCGAACTCTCGGTGCCGCTGACGCTCAAGATCCGCACGGGCTGGGATGCCGAGAGCATCAACTGTGTCGAGATTGCGCGCTTGGCGGAAGACGCTGGAGTCGCCATGGTGACGGTGCACGGACGCACCCGGCAGCAGGCCTACCAGGGGCTGGCGGATTGGCAGCAGATTGGTCTGGTCAAGCAAGCTGTGTCGATTCCGGTCGTCGGCAGCGGTGACGTGGCCTCGGCAGGGAGCGCGCGCGAGCGGATGATGCGCAGTGGCGTGGACGGGCTGGCGATCGGCCGGGGTGCGCTCGCCGACCCGTGGATCTTCTCGCGCGTGGCGCGTGCTCTGGCCGGCGGTCGCGTGGGCGATGGCGTCTCGGGTGCTGCCCCGTCGTCGCGCCGCGAGGTCCTGGAGCGCTATGCCGAGCTGCTCGCGGCCCAGCATCCCGAGCGCACGGTGGCGGCCCGGCTGCGCATGTTCGCGACCTCTCTCTTGCGGGGCTTCGCTGGCGCCGCAGCCCTGCGCCAGCGTATCGCCGTGACGCGCGGCTCGGGGGAGCTTCTCGGCGTGCTGCGCGGGGCTCCGCTTGCCGCGGTGCACGCCGACCTGGCCGCCTGAGGGCGCGACAGGCACGGGCCGCGTCGGCCACCCGTGCCTGGTTGGCAGCAACCGCGAATACAGCTGGGTGATGCGTCGCGACCGCTGCGACCCACGCCGGCTACACGGGCGGCTCGACGGCGTGGGCCGTCGGCACGTCGCAGAGGCCGAGAGCGCCGCCCGGCGCGTGCGCCGGCCCTTCGGACCGCTCGACGGCGTGTGCTGGGGCCGATACGGTCGGGCGCGATGGCAGCCGGACGCTTCGAGATCTTCGTCGGCAAGGAGATCCTCAAGTTCAACGCCGCGCATTTCATTGCTTATCCGGGCTTCCGCGAGCGCCTGCACGGGCACAACTACCAGGTCGCCGTCCGTATCGAGGGTGATCTTGGCCGCGACGGCTACGTCGTCGATTTCGGACTCGTCAAGCGCGTCACGCGCGAGCTCTGCGATCGGCTCGACGAGCGCGTCCTTCTGCCCGAGCACAGCGACTGTCTCGAAATCCGGCGCAACGGAGAGCAGATCGAGGTGCGCTACGAGGACGGTTCCTGGTTCAGCTTTCCGGTCGGAGACGTGCTCCTGCTGCCGATCGTCCATTCCTCGGCCGAGGAGTTGGCGCACTACGTCGCCTCCGAGCTGGCCTGTGGGCTCGAGGCCGCCGGAGCGCGCCCCTGGCGCCGGCTCGAGGTCAGCGTCGCCGAAGCGCCCGGGCAGGCCGCGACCTGGATCGAGGCCGGAGCCGCGCCGGAGTGACCACTCCCATCGGTTTGCGGATCGACGATCCCCGGTTCTGGGACGCCGCAGATCTTCGCGAGGAGGTCAACCGGGTCTTCGACATCTGCCATTCGTGCCGGCTCTGCTTCAAGTTCTGCGGCAGCTTTCCGCGTCTCTTCGAGATGATCGATCAGCGCTCGGCCGAGAACGTGCAGGAGCACCTCGTCGCGCATCCCGAGCTGGCGCTGGAGGCGGCGCGGCGCCGTGCGCTGGCCGAGGCCGTGGTCGTCAAGCCATCTGATGAGCGGCACGAGATGGCGGAAACCTTCGGTGACGAGTTGCCCGGACTCGCGGCGCGTGCGGCCGATCTCGACGGGGCCGAGATCGACGAGGTGGTCGAGCTATGTTTTCAATGCAAGCTTTGCGATCCGGCTTGCCCCTACACGCCGCCGCACCCGTGGGGGATCGACGTGCCGCGGCTCTTTCTGCGTTGGAAGGCGCAGCGCCTGCGCGAGGGCCGGCGCGGCCGGCGCCTGCTGGCGCTGCTGCGCGACCCGGTGCGGATCGGCCGCTGGGCCAGCCTGGCGCCGAGGTTCGCGGGCCGCGCGCAGCGCTCTGGCCCCGTACGCTGGTTGATGGAGCACCTGGCGGGGATCGATGCGCGCAAACATCTGCCGGCTCCCGCACGCGAGAACTTCCCGCGCTGGTGGCGGCGTCGCCGAGCGGAGAGGAGCACGGCCAAGGCACCCGGTTCGGCGCGAGGGAGCGAGCTGGTCGCGGCGAGTTCCACGGCCCCGCACGACGCCCCCGGCGCGGGGAGCATTGCCGTCCGCGCCACCGTCCCTGGCGATACGGAATCTGCGGCCCGGCGGACGCCCGTCAATCTACCCGGGAGGGTCGTCCTCTTCTCGACCTGTACCGTCGACTGGAATTCACCTGTGACCGGCCGCGCCGCGGTGGCGGTGCTCGAGCACAACGGCATCGAAGTCGTCTGGCCGGCCGCGCAGCTCTGCTGCGGAATGCCACGTCTCGACGGCGGCGACGTCGAGGGCGCGGCGCGCGCGGTGGCGCATAACACGGCCGTTCTGTTGCCCTGGGTCGAGCGCGGCTACGCCGTGGTGGTGCCCTCGCCGAGTTGTAGCCTCATGCTGCGCGAGGAGGCGCCTCAACTGGTCGCGAGCCCTGCTGCACGCGCGGTCGCCACCGCCACGCGCGACCTGTGCGATTACGTCGCCGCACTCGGTCGGGCGGGGCGCATCGACCGGACTTTCTCCCAGCGCTTCGGCCGGGTCGCCTATCACGTCCCTTGTCATATCCGGGAACAGCAGATCGGCTTTCGCGGTCGCGACATCCTGAAGTGGTTCTGCGAGGGCGTCGATCTGGTCCAGGAATGCAGCGGCCACGACGGAACGTGGAGTATGCTGCGCGAACACTTCGCGGACTCGCTTGCCGTTGGCCTTCGGGCGGCAGACGCCATGGCGCAGGCGTCGTCGGCGGGCTGCGGCGCGTCGTGTACCGACTGCCCGCTGGCGGCGCTGCAGATGCACCAGATCGCGGGGATTCGCCCGGTGCATCCGATTGTGATGATGGCGCGGGCCTACGGTCTGGATGTGGGTGACGAGCGAGGAGAGCTCTTCCCTGCGGTAGGTCCGGGAGAGTAGGATCCGCGGGTTCATGTCCGTCGAGCGGATTTGCTGCATGACGGACGCATTCACTTCTGAAAGGATGGGTGTTCGATGACTCCGAGGGTTCGTGAGATTCTGAGCGGATATGCCGGCAGCAATCCGGGTGTGCTGACCAACCTCGCCCGGATGCTGAACCACGGCACGCTGGGCGGCACCGGCAGGTTCGTGATCCTGCCCGTCGATCAGGGCTTCGAGCACGGGCCGGCGCGCTCGTTCGCGAAGAACGCGCCGGGGTACGATCCGCACTACCACTTCCGGCTCGGCATCGACGCCGGCTGCAACGCCTACGCGGCCCCGCTCGGTTTCATCGAAGCCGGAGCTGCGGAATTTGCGGGTGATATCCCGCTGATTCTGAAGCTCAACAACAGTGACAGCCTGACGGATGCCGACGATCCCTGCCCGGCGGTGACCGCGTCGGTGGACGACGCGCTCCGGCTCGGCTGTGCGGCGATCGGGTTCACGATCTACCCCGGTTCCGGGATGCGCAACGAAATGATCGATCAGATCCGTGAGCTTTCGGAGGAGGCCCGCGCGGTCGGTCTGCCGACCGTGATCTGGTCGTACCCGCGTGGTGGCAATCTCTCCAAGGCGGGCGAGACCGCGATCGACGTCGTCGCCTACGCGGCGCAGATCGCCTGCCAGCTCGGTGCGCATATCGTCAAGGTAAAGCCACCGACGGCACACATCGAACAGGACGCGGCGCGCAAGGTCTACGAGGCACAGAAGATCCCGGTCGCAACGCTCGCCGAGCGCGTGGCCCACGTGGTCCAGTCGTCCTTCAACGGCCGCCGCATCGTGATCTTCTCCGGTGGCGAGGCGAAGGGCGACGAGGCGGTGTTCGCCGAGGTGAAGGAGATCCACAAGGGCGGCGGTTTCGGCTCGATCATCGGCCGTAACTCCTTCCAGCGCCCACGCGACGAGGCCCTGCGCTTCCTCGCCGCGGTGATGGCCATCTACCGTTCGTGAGTCGGCGGCGGGGGGGAGCGGCGGGTCCTGTACCCACTGCCTCCCCCGGCCCGGCTCGTCTAGGGCGCGGGCTGGATGCCGTAGAGACGCGCCCAGTTTGGGCCGACTATTTTTGCTTTTGACGACTCGGGGAGCGGCAGCCGAAAGAACGACTCCACGGCGTGGGGGAACCTGGAATCGCCGTGCGGGTAGTCGGTCGAGAACACGAGGTTGTCGTCGCCAAAAAGTTCGAGATAGGGCCCGGCGGTGACCTCGTCGACTTCCACCGAGAGGAAGCAATTCGAGCGGAAGTACTCCGAAGGCTTCCGCTTGAGGCCGGGCGCTTCCTTCCAGCCGACCCACTCGTAGTGCTCGTCGAGTCGGTAGAGGAGCCATGGGGCCCACGAGCAGTTGCCCTCGAGCAGTGCCGCCCGCAGTCGTGGGAAGCGCTCGAAGACGCCGCCCGAGGTCAGGCTTACCAGCGTCGCCATGATTCCAAGCGGCTGGGCGAAGGTGTGCCACATCATCAGATCGTCGAAGATCTCAAGAGAAAAGTCCGGACGGAGGTAGGTCTGGCCGCCGCCGTGAAAGGCGATCGGCACGTCGAGGCGCTCGCATTCGGCCCAGAGGGGATCGTAGATCGGGTGGTGCCAGGGGCGGCGGTCGATGCAGCCGGGGTTCAGGAAGATCGCGCGGAAGCCGAGCTGCTCGACGCAGCGGCGGGCCTCGACGACGGCGGCCTGGACGTCGTGCGGCGCCACCATCCCGGCGCCGAACATCCGCTCCGGCGCGACGGCGCAGAAATCGTGGAGCCAGTCGTTGTAGGCGCGGGCGATTGCCGCGGCAAAATCGGGCTCGAGTCCGTCGGTGCCCATCATGCGGACGCTGTCGAGGCCCAGCACGAAGAGGCCGCGCGAAGGGAAGAGGACGGTGCGGTCGAGGCCCTCGCAGTCCATGGCGGCGAGCTGTGAAGACCCATCCCATCCCGCCGCAGTCGGCGCTGCGTAGGCATCCTGATGGTGGCGCTGCCAGCCGCGTTCGCGTCCCGGCGCGTCTCGTATCGGCTCGACCGAGCCGCCGCGCAGAAGTACTCTGGACTTGACCCGTACCCGCATGTCGCGCTGCATCTCGGCAAGACCCACTGGTGCCGCGTGGCGGAAAGCCGGGTCGATGTAGCGCGGCCAGAGGTCCGGCGGCTCCATCACATGCATGTCACTGTCGGCGATCGGCATCCCGCGATAGGCCATGGCGTCTCCCGGCTGTTCGAAGTGCGAGCAACATAATCCGCGATCCGGTCGGCGCGCCAGCACGGGCACGCCCTTCGGACGCAGCGCGTAATCGCCGTTGCTCAGGCGCCGCCGCCGAGCGTCGCGCGCACGAATTCGATGGTGCGCGACCAGGCGAGGGCCGCAGCTTCTGGCCGAAACGCCTCGGGCCGTGCCTCGTTGAGGAAGGCGTGCCCGGCCCCGGGATAGATCTCGATGCGAGTCGCGACACGGCTCGTGGCGAGTGTGTCGCGCAGCGCGTCGACGTCGGGGCGCGGGATGAGCGCATCCTCGTCGCCGAAGTGCCCGAGCCAGGGGCAGGCGAGGTCGCGGGCCATCTCGAGCGGGTCGATCTCCTTGTGCGGTCCCCGGCTCGACTGGCGCAACATGCCGTAGAACGACACCGCGGCATGCAGGCCGGGGATCCGGCAGCCGGCCATGAAGGCGACCTGGCCGCCGAGGCAGAAGCCGAGCACGCCGACCCCGGCGGACACCACATCGCTCCGCGCGGCGAGCCAGCGCGTCGTGGCACCGACGTCGCGCAGGATCTGATGGTCGTCGAGTCCTGCGATCCAGGGCATCACGGCCGCGGGGCTGGCGAAGCGGGGCGGGCCTTGTCGGACATAGAGATCGAGGACGAGTGCATGAATGCCCGCGACGGCGAGGCGCCCGGCGAGCGTGCGGTAGAGCGGCGAGATGCCAAAGACGTCGGGGACGAGCACGATGGCGGGCGCCACTGCCGCCGCCTGAGCGAAGGCGCCGCGCAGAGTGCAATCGTCGCCGCGGAAAGCCACGTCGTTCATCTGCGGCGACGCGAGCGCGTCCATGATCGTCCTCCCGGCCCGTGAAACTTGACGGTGCCGTCATGGACGGCGCCGCGGCCCTGCTCTAGCTGCCCCGTGCTCTCGCGGTGTCGCTCCCCCGGCGACACCCATCCCGGTGCCGGCGACGTCCGCCGGCATGAAAGGCGAGCCGACCGGGCGGCGCAAGCGGAGGAAGGAACGATGTCGATGGACGGAAGAAGCTGGATGGTGCCGGTAACGGCGACGGGCGAGGGCGCCGCGGGACTGGCGCGCAATCTCGGCGTGCGGCGGAGTGTCGAGGTGAGCGTGGCCCGGCCGCTCGGGCGGCGCACCCGGTTCTGGTGGGCGACGGCGCTGGCGGTGAGCGGGATGATCGCGGTCGCGGCGCGGGCGGACGTGCCGCCGATCGATCTCAACACGGCCTCGCAGCTCGAACTCGAGAGCCTGCCCGGGATCGGCCCGAAGGTCGCGAGTGCGATCGTCGAGCGGCGCACCGACGTGCCCTTCGAGAAGATCGAGGAACTTCTCGAGGTGCGGGGCATCGGCCCGAAGGTGTTCGAGAGTCTGCGCGAGAAGATCGTCGTCTCGGCAGCACCGCGCCGGCCCTAGACCGCTGCGGGGTGGGGGGCGGGGATGGTTCATCGCCATCCCCGCCCCAGGTGGGGGCGATACCGGCCGCCGCGCCGGGCGAGGCCTGCGTGCGCATGCGCTTGTCATTCATGGTTTGCTCGGGCCATACGAGCTGCGAACAGAGCGTCCGGTGATTTGCGGAGATGGTGCGCGTATCGGAGGAGACGCGGGCTGAGCGGCAGCGTTGTCTCTCGCGACCGCGCCAGAATCAGGCCTTGGCGCGGCGCTCCGCCTCGACGCGGAACTCGTCGACGGAATCCTTCAGGGCCTGGCGCTCGGCAAAACGTCGCAGTGGCCCCGGCAGCCAGAAGCCCGGATCGACTGCCTGCGTGCAGACGGCGTGAGTGCGTCGTGGCCCGGCCGGGGTGAGCACGTACGAGCCCTCCACGGCGCCGAGGTCGCCCGTGACCAGTGTCCAGCGCAGCGTCGCCGGAGCTTCGACGGCGTAGGCGAGTGTGTAGCGCACGGTGCGAATTTTTGCATCGAGCGCAAAGGAAACCCGAGTGGCCCGGCCCCCGGTGTCGCGCTCGAGGGGCTGGCACTCGAGGATCGAGCTACTCCAGTCCGGGTAGCGTTCGAAGTCGAGCAACACGTCGAGGCAGAGATCGAGCGGAGCCTCGATCTCGACTTCATGGGTCTGGGGTTCTGCGGCCATCGCCGCGAGGGTGGAGTGCTGCGCCTCTGGGGTCAAGTGGCCCCCGGCCGTGCGGGCCGCGACCTGTCCGGGCCGCGCCCGCGAGCACGCGCCTGAGGGGCCGCGGCCGATGCCCTGCCTGCCAGCCGCGCCGTTGACCGGGCCGCGCGGGAGTGGAAAGGGGGAGGCATGTCCGGGACCGGGAGCACCGCGGGGGCCTCGCGGCAGGGCCGCCGTCGCTCGAGCGGTGTCGTCGCGATCACCGGTATTCACGGAGAGCTCGCGCGCCGTCTGGTGTCGCGCCTTGAGGCGGACGATCGCGCTGCGGCGATCGTCCTGATCGACCAGCGTGCGCCTGAGCGTCCGATCAGCAAGGGGCGCTTCGTCGAACTCGATCTCACCGAGCCCCTGGCCGACGCGCGTCTCGCCGAGGTTTTTCGGGGCGAGCAGGTCGAGGTCGTGGTGCATCTGGCGTTGCGCGAGAGCCCCTCGCCGCGCGGCGGCGAAGCCCACGAACTCGAGGGCATCGGGACCATGGTGGTGCTGAACGCGGTGGCCGACGTCGTCACGCACGGGTCTTCCGTGGCGCGTGTGGTCGGCGTGACCAGCGCGATGGTTTACGGGGCGAGCGCCCGTAACCCGCTCTACATGACCGAGGAGCACGCACTTGCGGGTGCGTCCGCCGATTCCTTTGTGCGTGACAAGCTCGACGTCGAGCGTCAATTCGAACGTTTTCGCCAGCGCTACCGGATTCCCGTGTGTGTGTTGCGGCCGTGCTGGGTGCTCGGCGGGCGCGATTCGATTTTGGCGCGACTGGCTCATATGTGGCCGGCGATCACGGTGGCTGGCTTCGATCCGCTGGTTCAATTGCTGCATCCCGAGGATGCCGCCGATGCGCTCCACCGTGCCGTCTGGCGCGGTCGCGACGGTGCCTACAACCTCGCCGGCGCAGGTGTCCTGCCACTCTCGGCCGTGTTGCAACGGGTTGCCGGCTTCGCGGCCGCCTTGCCCGGCCCGCTCGCCAGTCTCGTCCTCGAGGCCGGCTGGCGCCTGCGCGGCGCAGGACCGGGGGTCGGCATCGAGTATCTGCGCCATCCCTGGCTGGTGGACACCGCACGGGCGCGCTCCCGTCTGGGCTTCGCACCCCGCTACGACGCCCGCACCATGCTGGCTCAGGAGGCTGCGTTGTAGGCGGCCGACCTGTGCCTGCCGTGCTTCGGGCGGGGGGGCCGGGGAGCCGAGACAGGGCACACGACCTCAACCGCGTCGCGCGCAGCTTCATGTTTTGCGCCCGAAATAAGAGGCTTGATCGGGCGCTTCAATCCCCGATTGCATCTGGAAGCGAGTTTCTTCGATGCAGGCGGGTTTCGAGTGGGTCCCACCTGAATGCCCTGACCTGGCGGGGTTCTCGGGACCCTCCCCCTAGGTGTCGCGCGGGCATTGATGCGCGCCGGCAGAAGAAGCTAGGGAGAGACGGTCGAGCTCGGGAGGTTGGGGTGGGAGCGGTGCGCGAACCGGAGAGTGGGGAAGAGGATGCGTTGGCGATCCTGATCGCGGACCGGGATGCCGGGCGCGCGGATCGTTTGCGCGGGTTGTGTGCCGCGGAGTTCCCCGGTGCCTTCCTGTTGCTGGTGGATGATCTGGAGTCGGTTCGGGCAGTTGTCTCCGACGCGGCCTGGAACCTTGTGGTGGCCGGAATCGCGGACGCGGACGAAGGCACCTGCCTGACCGCGCTGGCCGGGCTCGTTGGCGATGTTCCCGTTCTCGCCGTGACCGAGAACTTTCCGCCCGCGCAGATGGCGGCCCTGCTGGCGGGCGGGGCCACCGAGGTCTGCGATCTCGCACGGGGAGGGGCGGCATTGCTGCCGTACGGCGCGCGTCGCGCGATCGAGCGAGCCAGGTCCAGACAGCGCAACGCGGAACTCGAGACCCGTCTCGCGCAAGCCGAGCATGTGGCCTCGCTCAACGCGCTGATGGCCGGGATCGCCCACAACCTGAACAACCCCCTCACCAGCGTGCAGGCCTTCCTCGATCTCCTCCCCGAGCGTTGGGATAGCGACTCCGAGTTCCGCGGCGAGTTCTTCTCGTTGGTGCGGGGCGAGATGCTGCGGATTCGCTCGCTCATCGCCAGCATGATGCAGGCGGTCGCCGTTCCCGCTGGCGGGGCTCAGGAGCCCTGGGCCCTGGCCGAGCTGAAAGGGGAGCTGGAATCCCGAGTGCGCGCCGGCGAGGGGGGGCGCTCGCTCTGTCTGGATTTTCGCATCGACGACGGCTTGCCGCGTCTCGTAGCGGCGCGCGAGGCGGTCAGGCAGGCTCTGATCATCCTGCTCGACAACGCCGTCGCGTTCTCGCCGGCGGGTGGCGCGGTCCGGCTCGAAGCTCGGGTCGACAGCCGGGGTGGAGCCGAGGCTCTTTCGATCGAGGTCGCCGACGAGGGGCCGGGCATTCCACTCGAGCACCGATCGCGGGTCTTCGAGGCCTTCTTCTCCACGCGCAGTGGCGGCCTCGGTATCGGCCTCTTCGTCGCACGTTCGGTGGCGCGGGTGCACGGCGGTGCTCTGGAGCTCTGCGAGGACGGTGGGCCTGGGGCGCGCTTCCGCCTCGAGCTGCCCGCCCGCGCCCCGGCGATCTAGGGGAGGGACGCTGCCGCCGGCGTGCCGCACGCGGTGCGGCGGCATCGGGGCACACAACCTCTGCCCAGAGGCCTCCACGCGCCAAGCGAGTGCGGCGTGAGGTTCACGCCGCCGCCGGATCGTCGCTGGCTGCCGCGCGCCGCGCGAGGGCGGCGTGTGGTTCAGGCCTCCGGGTCGCTCCCGAGATCGAGCCGCAGCAGGATTTGCCCCTGGCTGATTTTTTCCTCGACCGAGACTTCGATTTCGACGACCTCACCTGCCGCCGGGGCGAGAACCGGGTTCTCCATCTTCATCGCGTCGACGACGGCCAGTACCTCGCCGGCCTCGACCCGCTGGCCGACCACGACCCGGATCTCGAGCACGCGACCGGGGACCAGCGCCCGGATCACCGGATCCAGCGCCGGGGCCAGGTCGTGGGCGGTGTCCTCGCTCTCGTTGCGGCGGAAGACGAAACGGCGGCCACGGACGATGGCCTCGACCGTGCCGCCCTCGGAGCGCAACTCGACCGTGTGGCGCTGGCCCGCGATCTCGACCACCACGCTCGGCCCGGCCACGCTGCCTAGAGTGACGTCGTGCGTGGCTCCGGCGTGCTCGACCGTGGCGCTCGGCTGCTGCGGCTCGAGTTGCACGTCGAGGCGGCCGCCGTGGCGTTCGGCCAGAGTGAACTTCACCGGCTCCCTCCGATGCGCCATCCCGGCAGGCGCTGCCAGGCCGTCTCCTGGCCGGCGCGCGGCTGGGCAGCCGAGCCGGGCCGTGCTGCGAGTGCCAGAGCTGCGGCCGCGGCCGCGGCGTAGAGCGCGGGATCGCCGTCAGGGGCGGGTTTCCAGCCGGCTACGAACTCGCCGACGAGGCCGATGTCCGGCTGAGCCGAGCGCACGCGCGCCTCCCCGAGCAGGTCGTGCAGGAAGGCGCCGGTCGTCTCGACTCCGAGCACGACGGTCTCCTCGAGTGCCAAGCGGAGCCGCGCCAGCGCCTCGTCGCGATCGGCAGCGTGAGCGATGATCTTGGCAATCATCGAATCGTACTCGGGCGAAACCTCGCTGCCCGTTTCGATGCCCGCGTCGACGCGGATGCCTGGACCGGCCGGCAGGCGCAGACGCGTGATCCGGCCGGGCTGTGGCGCGAAGCCCGCTGCCGCGTCCTCGGCGCAGAGCCGAGCCTCGATCGCATGGCCGCGAGGGCGGAGATCGTCCTGCTGCCAGGGCAGGGAGGCGCCACCCGCGGCGAGGAGTTGGGCGGCGACGAGATCGACGCCGAGGATCGCCTCGGTGCCGGGAGGTTCGACCTGCAGGCGGGCGTTGACCTCGAGGAAGAACCACTCGTCGTCGCGCACCAGGAACTCGACACTGCCGGCGCCCTCGTAGCGGACGGCCGTGGCGAGCCGGAGCGCGTCGCGGGCGAGGCCCTCGCGCACGCGCGAGGAGAGGCCGGGCGCGGGAGCCTCCTCGATGATCTTCTGATGCCGCCGCTGCAGCGAGCAGTCGCGCTCATGGAAATGGAGAACGCGGCCTGTGCGTTCGCCGACGATCTGAATCTCGATGTGACGCGCGCCGTCGATCGCGCTCTCGATGTACACGCGGGGGTCGCCGAAGGCGGCCTCGGCCTCGCGGCTTGCCGCGGTGAGTGCGGCCGCGAGGTCGTCGTGGTTCGTGACCCGGCGCATGCCGCGGCCCCCGCCACCGCCCGCGGCCTTGCCGAGCAGCGGGGCGCGCAGGGTGCTGGCCTCGGCGAGCAGCGCTTCGCGCGAGGCCGAGGGCTCGCAGCCGGGGATGATCGGGATGCCGAGCTGGCGTGCTTGCCGGCGCGCTGCGATTTTATCCCCGACGGTGGCGATGGTCTCGGCGGACGGCCCGATGAAGATCAGCCCGGCCTCGCGCACGG
Source organism: Pseudomonadota bacterium (assembly GCA_005777805.1). Taxonomy (GTDB): domain Bacteria; phylum Desulfobacterota; class Binatia; order UBA12015; family UBA12015; genus SXLG01. Next base: position 303 of record SXLG01000180.1, on the reverse strand, counting down.
CACGGGCGAAGACCGCACTCTCGGAGAGGAAACCGTAGCCGGGGTGGATCGCGTCGCAGCCGAGCCGGCGCGCGGCGTCGATCAACCGTTCGGCGGCGAGATAGCCGCGTGGCCCGATGTCGACGGCGCTGTCGGCCAGCGCCGTGTGCACTCCTGCGGCGTCGCCGTCCGCGTAGACCGCCGCCGTGCGCAGTCCGAGCGCGCGGCAGGTCGGTGCCCAGTGCCGCGTGTCGTCCATCATGTTCAGCATCAGCCAGCGGCCGTCGCGTGTCCGGTAGGTGCCGATCAGCGCGCTCGACAGTG
>SXLG01000179.1 GCA_005777805.1 Pseudomonadota bacterium | reverse complement strand
TAGACTGGATGCAAATAGGGGCTTACCCGTGGGGGCGCCCCCACCCCGCTCGTACCCATGGTGATCCGCGACGTGGTGCTGGCCCGGTCACTCCGACGGAAATTGTGAAATCTGGCTCGGCGGCGAGCCCAGATCCGGCAACTGGATCGACCTGCCCCAAGACGCAACCGCCCTGATCGTGCGGCAGTTCTTCCACGACTGGGACAACGAGTTGCCGGCAAGTTTCGAGATCGAGCGGATGGATCCGGGCGAGCGGCGCGTGGTTCAGGCCCCCCCACCCGGCGGCATCGCCCGCCAACTCGCCGCACTCGGCGCCTTCGTCCACGACAACACCGAGTAGTGGGCACGGGTCGCCAGCGCCAAGCGCGCCGAAGCAAATCATTTCCCGGATGACCAGGGTGGACTCGGCGCCGTGGCGAGTGCAGCGCAGAAGTACCAGACCTTCGGGATCGGCTATTTCGACCTGCCCGACGATCAGGCACTCCGGATCGAGGTGACGCCGCCGCCGGCAAAGTACTGGAGCCTGCATCTGGGCAACTACTTGATTGCGTCGCTCGACCACGCCGGCGCCCAGAACAGCCTCAACGGCCATCAAGCACACATCGACGCCAATGGCGTGTTCCGGGCCGTGAGCTCTCGCCGTGATCCAGGCGTGCCCAACTGGCTCGACCCCGGCGACCGGCGCGAGGGCTCGATGATCTACCGCTGGAATCAGGCCACTCACGCACCCATCCCGGAGACCCGGATCGTGCCGATCGGCGAACTCCGGGCGGCTCTCCCGCTGGCTACGCCCGTTGTCACGCCCGAGGAGCGCCAGGCCACCGTCGAGCGCCGCGGCGAGCACGTCCGCCGCCGGCTCGCCCGGCCCACCTGAGCCACGCGAGCGCCATCAAGCCCCGCGCGAGGTCCGAGTTCGGGAGATGCGGGGTGTTGCGCAGGCCCAGAGGTCGCCCCCGGCGTGGCTTGCGGGCCCAAGTAGCCGCCAGGATCTGCACGCTGAGGCGGCCTGCGCCCCGCCCCTCTCACGCCGACCGGAGCCCCATTCCAGAGAGCAGGCGCCCGCCCCAGTAGAGAGCGAACCACGGGAAGACGATCCACGGCGCGTTGGCAAGGCCAAATTTCATCCAGGTGTCGAGAAAGCTGGTCGTGTCCACGTTGGGCAGACCCGCGAGAATCTCCCCACCAAAATAGAGCGAGGTCGAGTAGAGGTGCACCACCGCCGTCGCCATGAAGAGAAGGACGGCCACCGGATCGGTGCCGCGTGATCGAACCCACCGGTAGAAACCCACGCTCCCGAGCACGCCGTTGGTGACCGACAACACCTCCATCGTCGGGAGCGTCGGGGGCGCGGTCGCGTACCGCATGTCACCGCCGTCGATGTAGGCCCACCAGGAATAGGCCCACGCGGCGTCGCGCGAATTCTGGATCGAGTCGTGCAAGAGCAGCCAGGCCCGCTCCCAGCTCAAATGCGGCGCGTACGACACGACCAGGAAGAGGAGGCACATCGACTGGATCCGCTGAAACGCGCTCCAGCGGCGGACGCTCGGCAAGGGCCAGCACGAAGTCGTGAAGGCCGCGAAGAGCCCGACCGAGTAGACAACCGCGAGCACATCGGCGACCGGGCCGCGGTCGACGCCGTGCTCGAGATCTGGAGCGGTGCAGAGGCCCCCTCGACTCTGGCCCTGCTCGCCGCGGGATAGCGCCGGCCACACAACCCGCCGCGGCGCGAGTCAGGCACTGCGTGGAGCGGGCCGACAGACGGTCGCGAGGACGTGGCTGCGCAGCACGGGCACGGCTTCCAGCGCTCGGCCGACGAGCGGCGAGACCTGCACCGCCAGCCGCGCGAGCGGGGGCGCCAGCGTGACCCGGCGGATGTGCACCTCGCGATCCGGATGGAGTCGCCGCAGCTCACGCGCGCCCACACCCCGCGTATCGGGGTTGGTCGGGTTCCAGACAAAATCGTAAATGAGGAGTGTCCCGCTGGGCCGCAGCACGCGCATCGTCTCCCGGCCGATCGCGTCCCGGAGCTCCCCGTCGAGAATCGAGGACAGGAGCGTGAACTGTAGTGCGACGTCAAACGACGCCGCGGGCCACGGCAGGTGAGCAGCGTCGCCGCACTCAAATCGCATGGGGGGCCACGTTCGACGGGCGGCCGCGATGCGTTCGGGCAGGAGATCGACACCGGCACAGCGACGCGGGTCCGCGCCAAGCGCCACCATCTCGCCCAGCACGCCGCCGTCCCCGCAGCCGACGTCAATCACATCACGACCGGCCAGCGGCAGGAGTCCCCGCCGCGCCAGCGCCTGGTACACCGCCCTGCGCCGGCCAGCGTAGATGAATCGGCTTGCGGCATCTCCCGCGGCCCAGCGCGCATCGAGCCCCTGCCGAGCCCGGTCCGCATAGACTTCGCGAATTCGATCGAGCTCCTCCACGTCGGGGAATCATGGTCGGGAGGCCGGGGCAAAGATAGAGCGGCGGGGGCATCGCTGGCGCCCCCAGGACGAGCTGCACTCCAGCCGGGCCGGCCGCCCCCGGGACCTCAGTAGCGACGGCGCCAGAAGAGATCGATCGTGCTCTCCCCCTGGGTCGAGGAGCCCGCCTCGATGCCGATGGTGGGCGAGAAGCGGTACTGGATCTGCACCGAGGTGCCGACCAGACCATCGAGCTGACGCCCGGTGCCACCGACAGGACCGCCGAAATCCTGCCCGACCGAGACGAAGATCTCCTCGGTGAGGTAGCGACCCAACCCGACCGTCCCCGCCGTATCGCCCGAGGGCATGCGGAAGGTGAGGCTCGTCAGCCCGAGCTGGTCGAGGATCGAGCCCTCTAATTCTGGAGCGACCCAGGAGGCGAGCATCGCCAGCGCCTGCTGCTGAAGCACGTTGGACTGATCGGTCGTGAGTCGGGCGGCGGGCTCGCCGAAGAGCAGCACCGAGAGCACATCGCGCTCCTCGAGTGGCGGCATGCTCGAGAGTCGCACGCGGGGTGCCCCGGCCGTACCCTCGACCGCCACCGTCACCCGGTAGTGCGGCGCGTCGTACACCGCGCGTATGTCGAGTAAGGGATCAGGCGGATCGTCACCGGCGAAGAGGAGTCGCGCCCGCTCGATGCGCAAGCGCCGGCCCTGAAACACCACCCAGCCGCGCGATGACGCGATCTCCCCCTTGACCGCGAGCGAACCACCGGGCGCCTTGCGGATCGCCACACTCCCGGCCAGGTCGGCGAACGCATCAAAGCGCCGCACGGCCACCCGTGGCCCGACGGTCACGTCCAGCTCCACGGTGGCCGCGGCCACGGGCCAGCCCGCGGCCGCACCGCGTCGGCGCATCTCCGCCTCGTCTGCGGTCTCCTCGGGCGGCACGCCGGCCGGCCACGCCGCAGCCGGGTCGAATTCGTAGCTCACCTCCACCGTCGGATCGGCCGCGCCGGGCCCACCACTCCCGACCGCCGGACGCAGCGTTGCCGGCGACACCACCAACGTGCCCTTCAGCACCGGCGCGGCAAGCGTGCCGCCGAGCGCGGTATCGCCGCTGACCGCAGCTTCGATCTCGACCGTCTGCATGAGCAGGGCCCGGTCCAGCCGGAAATCGAAATCGAGCGCCGGACTCGCCCCCGCTACGAGCCGGGCCACGCCCGCCCCCGCCACCCGGCCCTGGTCAAAGGCGAGATCCGACAGGACCCAGGCATCACGACCGAAGCGGAAATCGAAGCGACCATCGCTCAACCGGACCTCCGGCGAGTCGAGACCGATGTCGAGCCCACGCGCCCGCACGAAGCCTTCGACCACCGGTTTCGTCACCGTCCCGGACAGAGAAAGTTTGGCATCGACTGTGCCGTCGAGTTCCAGAAGATCGCCCGCAATCAAGGGTCGCAGGCCAGCTACGGCAAGGCTCTCGGCCGTGAGATGGCCCACGAGCGGCGCCTCCGCTGCGAGCGCGGGCAGCCCCTCGATGAAGACGAGCGGCAGGCGCAGGTCCGCGCGAGCCTGCCCGAGTCGCCGCACGCCCAGATCGACGTTCGCCACCAGCGGACCGCCCGGCGCCACCCGCGCCGAGACGGTCAAACCACCGTAGGACTCCTCCGCAACGGCGAGCGCACGTGCGGCGAGGTCGAGTCGGATCTCGGGCCGGTCGGGGTCCCCCCGCACGACCAGCCCGCCGCTCAGACGCCCGTCGCAATCGTCCTCGGCGCCGGCGGCAAGGCAGAGCACCTTGAGAGGCAGACCGTCGAGCGTCGCCATCAGGTCACTCGAACGGCCGCCGCGCCGGGCCAGGACTCCGGCGAGAGCGAAGCGCCCGCCATCGGCCTGCAACTCCAGATCGCGAACCGTGATGGCCTCGTGGTCAAATAAAATCTCCGCGGACCGCCCCAGGGCGATCCGATGGTCGCCCGGCAAGACGAGCGTCGCCTGAGACACGCGGAGTCCGATCCCCGGACCAGAGGGTCCACTCTCGGAAACGCGGGCGTCGAGGATCAACTCGTGCCGCCGGCCATCATCCGAGACCGCAGCGAGGTCGAACCGGCCAGTGCGAAGATCCCGACCCGCGAGTGCGCCCTCGGCCCGCAGGCGCCAGTCCTGCGCGTTGTCGCCGAGCAACTTTTCCAGAAAGCCCACCGGCCAGCTCCGGCCTTCGCCAGTGATCACGAACTGCCCGCGCGGCGAACCCAGCGCCCGGGCCTCGAGGCCGAACCTTGCTGCGGTGGTGGGGAGAGCGCTCGACGGGGCGGCCCGCGTCGTCAGCGCCAGATCGACATCGACCGCAGCAAGCATCCCCGTCGCCGTCAATCTTAACTCTGTCAGGGGCGCCGCAACACCGACCAGCGCCGGATCGAGGACTCCCGTGAACTCGGCGCTGAGGCCACCCCCCGTATCCATGGCCAGCGAAGCCTTGCCCTCGATCTCGCTCGCGCCGGAACGGAGGTGGAGGCTCTCGAGAACGGCCTGCCCCTCCGCAAGCCCGAGCTTCGCCGCGAGCGCGTCGAAGGCGACGCCAGCGGCGATCCCCGGGCCAGCCACGAGCCCAAGGGTCCCGTGCGGCAGCCCCCCCGCGACCAGTCGAGCATCGATCTCGACCCGGGCGCCGAAGCGGCTCTCGGCAAAGAGGGCTGCGGCCGGGGGCGGTAGCGGCGCCGGATCGTTCAGGGTCAACTCCAACACGCCGGCGAGCTTGTGCGCCGAGGACAGGGTCGTCCGCCCCGAGACCTGAACGGCACCGTCAAAGACGCCACCGGCGAAGGTCGAGCTCAGCACTCCCGCCAGATCGCGCGCGAAGTCGGCGTGGCCGGGATCGAGAGCCCAGCCAGCAAGCGTCGAGCGGTCGAGATCGAGGCGGCCACGGATCGCGCCCGTGGGCGCCACGGTGAGGTGTGCCACCGCGTCGATGCGACCTGCGGGGAGATCGGTGCGCAAGGCGACCGGCGAGAGCCCGTCGGTTTCGAGGATGACATCCCAGTCCTGCGGCGTCGGTTCGAACTCGGGGACGGACTGCCGGAACGTCGGCAACGCCGCCGCGCCGCTACCCGGAGCCCGAATCGCAAAGCGCATCGCACCGCCGCTCGGTGCCGGCTGCACCACCCCCGTGAGAACCGGAGCGTCAAGACTACCCGCGAGGCGCAGCTCGCCAGCGAGCTCTCCGCCCCGGGGCTGCGGCCCCATCCAGGGTTCCAGATCGCGCAGGTCGAGCTTGTCCAGATGAACTTCGAGCGCGAGTCCCAAGCCGGCATCGAGCCCGACGTCTCCCGCGATGCGCAAACGCGAGCCGTGCGCCAGGCGCGCCTTCAGGACAGACACCTCCAGGCGTGGCGTCCGCAGAATACCATCCTTGAAACGGACCCGAAGATCCACCTCGTCCAGGCGCAGCACTTCGGGTGTGCCGAGGCCGCGCAGGGCCAGTTCGCCTCCGCTGAGATCGACCTCGGCGGCGCCGAGCCACGCGGGCATGAGCACTCCGAGCGCGACTTCATCTGACGACGCTGCGAGCAGTGGGGTGAGGTCGGCCTCGATGCGCGGCCCCTGCAAGCGCACCCGCAGGCCGACCGCGGGTGGCCACCACCCGAGCACGGCGGGCGTGATGCGGACGCTGGTGACCGTGGCTTGGAGGCTCTCGGGAAGCCGGAGCACAAGGCCAGAAAGTTCGAGCCCCTCCGTCAAGGAGACTCCAAGGGCGCCGATCCGTACCGTGCCGCCGAGCCGCTCCCCGGCCACACGCTCGATGTTCGTCCTGAGCCAAGCCGCAGCCTCCGGCCGCGCAAGCCCCCAGCGCAGCAGCACGAGTGCCAACACGGTCGCGATCGCAGCGACGACCACCGCCCGTCGCGCGAAACGCGCGAGCCGGCCTGTCCTGCCGCCGCGTGCTGTCATCCCCACGGATCTCCGATCGAGAAGGTGAACTGGACGAGCCCGTCTCCCGCGACCCGATCAAGCCCAAATCCAAGGTTGAGCTCCACCGGTCCCACCGGTGTATCGGCCCGGAGACCGATCCCGGTGCCCTTCTGCACATCGGCAAATCTCAGAGTCCAGGCCGGCAGTTCGACATCGCCGGCGTCGAGAAAGGTCACCAGACGCACCGGACCGAAGATCGGGTAGCTCAGCTCGACGCTCCCCACGACCACGCTGCGTCCGCCGAGCGGGTCGTTCGAGGGGGACATCGGGCCGACCCGGCGGCGGGCATAGCCGCGCACGGGAAAGGATGTGATGCCTCCTGCGTAGAAGCGCGACCAGAGTGGAATCTGGGGCGTCGTGCCGAGCGGCTCGATGCTGCCGGCTCGCATCCGTATCGCGGCCGAGAGATCGCCGGCGATGCGGTGATAGCCACCGGCCTGTGCCACGAAGCTCACCCACGAGAAATTACTGCCCAACCAGGGCGTCGCGACCTCCGACGAAAACCCGAGCGTGACGCCACGCCCAACGTCGCCCTGATCGGCCCAACTCCAGCCGAGGCCGATCCCCGCGCGGTTGGTGAAGCCGGCGTTCTGAAAGCTCGAGAGCGGACCGAGCGCCTCCTTGGTCGACTCGCTCACCCCGGAGAGCGAGTCGTAACCAAAGCCAAGGTAGGTGTTGGCCGCCCAGCCCTCACCCAGATCGAAGTCCATCCGCGGCACGAGCTGCGTGAAATCATCGATGTAGGTCGACTCGTCCTGGCGGCCCAGTTGAAGGTGAATCTGGCCGGTGTCGTCCGACGTCGGAAAATGTGGCTGGACGAGACCGACATCGACGGCGCGGGTGATCTCGGCGATTCGGGCGGTCAAGGTCAGCCGCCTCGCCCCTCCCAGAAAATTGTAGCTCGACCAGGAGAGCGTGCTGCGCACTCCTTCGTTGGTGCCGTAGCCGAAACCGACGCGGACCTCGCGCGACGCGCCCTCGGCCAGTTCGATGCGCACCGGCACCACACCGTCGGACTGAGGCGCAAGCGCCGCGACCCGGACCCGACCGAAGATGCCGAGACCGCGCAAGCGGTCGGCCGTCTCGTCGAGCAGCCGCTCGTCCCAGCGCTGGCCCTCGATGAATGAAATCTCGTGCCGGACGATGTCGGCATCGACATCCGCGAGACCGACGATCTCGACCGGGCCGAAGACACCGGTCACGCCGGGCGACACCGCATAGGCCACCTGAACGCAACCTTCCTTCGCCGCGACGCGCGCCCGCCGCTCGACCGTGGCCCCAGGGTGACCGGCATCGCGGAAGTAGCGGGCCAAGGTCTCGGCCGCGGCACGGTAGGGCGCCTCGGCAAAGGGTTCGCCGGAGTGCATCGGCAATTTTGTCAGAAGGGCCGCCTCCTCGGTCTCGGGGAGGATCGCACCGCCGAAATCGACCCAGAGGCTACAGACCCGTGCCGCGCCGCCCGTTGCGACGACAATCCGCACATCGACCAGGCCCGGCTCGATCGAAGACGCAGCACGACTCGCACTCGGTTCTCGCCGAACCACGATCTCGGCGCGCACCTGAGTGTCGTAGTGGCCCGTGGCCTCGAGATCGCGCCGGATCAGGGCGAGATCGCCCTCGAGACGCGGCGCCGAAAAGGTCGGCCGCTCGCGCCACGGTGCCCAGAGAGCCCTCGGCCGACTGTCGAGCCGCGGCTCGAGCAGGAAGAGTTCGATCGGCCCGAGACCCTCGATCGCGAGGTCCCCGAGACGCCACGGGCCGCGGGCGGTGAAGGCTTCGAGTGGAATCGCCTCGTTGCCGGCACACGCCGGGGCCGGGCAGAGCCCGGCCAGAACAATCACCAGCGCGAGAAGAATCACCCCGGGCCTGCCGGCGTCGCTCCTCCGATCCGCCTCGCGCACGGCCGCCACCTCGCTCCCCTAGCAGGAAGGCCGCGCCAGCGTCGGTCGAAGCGGGGTGTTGTGCAGCCCCGCGTGCGCCCCGGCAGGACGCCGCGCCAGCATCGGTCGAAGCG
>SXLG01000178.1 GCA_005777805.1 Pseudomonadota bacterium | reverse complement strand
GTCGCGCTGGTGCAGAACCCCAAGACGCCGCTGCAGGTCGGCCTGAGCTTGCTGGGTGGCGTCGTCGAGCGCGATCTTCGCCAGATCGCCCGCAGCCGCAACGTCCCGACGGTGATCCAGACCCAGGCGCGGCGGCGGCTCATGACGCGCGAGGGCTGATCCGGGAGCGCGGAATGGCCGATCCGCTGGTTTGGAGGGGTTCTCCGAGACATCTTTATGTCTGGCGGGACGACGGTGACGAGTTGCGGTCCGGGAGTCGTGCGGGGCGCCGGTGGTGCGGCCTGCCGGAGAGGCACCCCCGTGCGAGCGGTCAGCGCCCGGATGCGCAGACTCGGGGCGTGGGCGGTGCGCGCAGGCCGGGGACCCGCCGCTACCTCAACCCGCGGGCGTTGCCGTGGGCACGGGCGTTGGTGTCGGCGTGCGCGAGAGCACGATGGTCGCGACTGCCGTCTGTGTGGCAAAATCGACCTGTGCCGCCTGGATGTCCACGGTCTCGCCTCCGGTGACGTCGGCAAGCCGGCTCTCGGGATCCTGCAGGACGGCGTAGGGATCGCCGGGATCGACCTGACCGTCCTCGTTGCGGTCGATCCAGAAGAAGAGGGCCAGCGCGCCGGCCGTGATGCGGCTGCGGGTGAAATTGCCTTCGTTGTCGGCCTGGGTGGTGAAGGCGTCGCTGCAGTCCGCGAGCGGTACGCCTGCGGCCGGATCGACGCAGGTCACGATCACGACGCTGCTCAGTGGGTCGAGGGTCGAGAGGCGGAGGATGTCGCCTTCGAGTGTGACGCTGGTCGTGGGCCCCGGCGTGGGCGTGCTGTCCGGATTGCAGTTGAGACAGATGTCGTCGCCGCCGCAAGCGACGAGCAGCGCTGCCGCCGCAACACCGAGGAAAGGTCGGGCAGGGACACGGAGGATCGACATGGGTCGAGCCTAGGGGCACGGACCGGTCGGGTCAAAGGCGGGCGGGCCGGCCGGTCGGGATCGGCGCGGGCGGAGGGCCGGTACGACGGCAGGCGCAGACACCGGAGCACCGGCCACCGCCGGCAGGCCGCATCGCCCGCGCTGGCTGCGTTGCAAAGACGAGCCGGCACGTTAGAGCGGGCGCGCGCCGTGGCGGGGCAGCAGCGCCCCTCGGCGTTCCGAGGAAGGAGCATCATGGCCCGGTTTCAGACGATCGAGGTGCCCGCGAACGGCACGGCCATCCGCATGGGGGCCGACGGCAAGCTTGTCGTGCCCGACCATCCCATCGTCCCCTTCATCGAGGGTGATGGCACCGGTCCCGACATCTGGCGCGCGGCGCAGCGGGTCTTCGACGCGGCCGTCGAGAAGGCCTACGGCGGCCGGCGCTCGATTGCCTGGTGCGAGGCTTACGCGGGTGAGAAGGCCTTCAACCGCTTCGAGAACTGGCTGCCGGACGAGACCGTCACGGCGTTCCGGGAGTTCCTGGTCGGCATCAAGGGCCCGCTCACCACGCCCATCGGCGGGGGCATCCGTTCGCTCAACGTGGCGCTGCGCCAACTGCTCGACCTCTACGTCTGCCTCAGACCCGTGCGCTACTTCGACGGTGTCCCGAGCCCGGTCAAGCGACCCGAACTGGTGGATATGGTGATCTTCCGGGAGAACACCGAGGACATCTACGCCGGGATCGAGTTTGCTGCCGGTACGCCCGAGGCCCACAAGCTCAGAACCTTCCTCCAGAACGAACTCGGGGTGACCAAGATCCGCTTTCCCGAGACCAGCGGACTCGGCATCAAGCCGGTTTCGGAGGAGGGCACGAGCCGGCTCGTGCGCGCCGCGATCGAGTACGCGCTGTCCAATGGGCGCCGCAGCATCACGATCGTGCACAAGGGCAACATCCAAAAGTTCACCGAGGGGGCGTTCCGTGACTGGGCCTACGCCGTGGCGCGCAACGAGTTTCGCGACCGCACGGTGACCGAGCGCGAGACCTGGATCCTCGGCAATCGCGAGGAGAATACCGGACTCTCGGCGGAGGCCAATGCCCGTCTGGTCGAGCCCGGCTACGAGCAGATGACCCCGGCCCAGCGGGCGCAGGTGGTGGTCGAGATCGAGCAGGCGCTGGCGTTGTGGCCGACCCACGGCGAAGGCCGCTGGAAGAAGAAGCTTCTCATTCGCGACGCGATTGCCGACATCGTTCTGCAGCAGGTGCTCACCCGGCCGCGCGATTTCGACGTCATCGCCACGCTCAACCTGAACGGCGATTACCTCTCTGACGCGCTGGCCGCGCAGGTGGGCGGCATCGGCATCGCGCCCGGCGGCAACATCAACTACCTCACCGGACACGCGATCTTCGAGGCGACGCACGGCACGGCACCCAAGTATGCCAATCTCGACAAGGTAAATCCGGGCTCGGTCATCCTCTCGGGCGAGATGATGTTGCGCTTCATGGGCTGGAACGAAGCTGCCGACGCGATTTTACGCGGCTTTGACGGTGCCACGGCGGCCAAGACCGTGACCTACGATTTCCACCGACAGATGGACGGCGCCGTGCTGGTCAAGTGTTCTGAGTTCGGAGACGCGATCATCCGCCATATGTGAAGCAGCGCCGCTCGCGCGGCCGGGCCCGTGGCGGGCAAACAGGAGAGACAGGACGGAAATGGCACGCAGCAAGATCTCGCTCATCGGCGCCGGCAACATCGGCGCGACCATGGCCCACCTCTGTGCGCTACGCGCGCTTGGCGACGTCGTGCTCTACGACATCGTCGAGGGAATGCCGCAAGGCAAGGCGCTCGACATCTCCGAGTCGGGCCCGATCGACGGCTTCGACGTCACGGTGACCGGCACCAACGCGATGGCCGACATCGCCGGCTCGGATGTCTGCATCGTGACCTCGGGCCTCGCGCGCAAGCCGGGTATGAGCCGCGACGACCTCCTCGGGATCAACGCCAAGATCATCTCGACGGTCGGGCAGGGGATTCGCGACAACGCTCCGGGCGCGTTTGTGATCGTGATCACCAACCCGCTCGACGCCATGGTCACGCTGATGAAGCGCGTGACCGGCTTCCCCAAGAATCGGGTCGTGGGCATGGCCGGCGTGTTGGATTCAGCCCGCTACCGGACCTTCCTGGCGCTGGAGCTCGGCGTTTCGGTCCGGAGCGTCGAGGCGCTCGTGCTCGGTGGCCACGGTGACGACATGGTGCCGGTGCGCTCGAGTTGCACCGTGGGCGGGGTGTCGGTCGAGCGGCTCGTCAAGGCCGAGCGGCTTGACGCGATCGAGCAGCGCACCCGTCAGGCCGGCGGCGAGATCGTCGCCTTGCTCAAGACCGGCTCGGCTTTCTACTCACCGGCGGCGGCGGCGATTCGCATGGCAGAAGCGTTTCTTTACGACCGCAAGGAGATCCTGCCCGCCGCGGCGTATCTCGAAGGGGAGTACGGGCTGCGCGATCTCTACGTCGGCGTGCCGGTGCGCATCGGTGCAGGTGGTGTCGAGCAGGTCATCGAGGTGCCGCTCAACGAGCGCGAGAAGCAGGAGTTGGTGGTTTCGGCGAGCCACGTCACCGACCTTGTCGGCGCGCTCGACCGGGTGCTCGCGAGCTGACATCCCGCGCCGCGTGCTCTCGGGGTGGGCGGCGCGGCCGTGGCGGGCCCCGCGCGCGGGCGCGACGGCGGGGCTCCGGGCGGAGGAGAGCCGAGAGGGGCGAATGCGGGCAGCAGCGATCGATTTTGGTGGCACGCTGACCGACGTCGTCGTGGGGGAGGGCCCGGCCTTGCGGGTCGAGCGCACGGCCGTGGCGTCGCGGGTGGCCCGGCCCGACCACGCTGCGATCGAGCACCTGCTGGCGGCCGCAGGTGCCACACTTGGCGAGCTCGATCTTCTGGCGGTGACCGGCGGCCGCTCGCATGAGTTACCCACCCAGGTCGCGGGCGTCCGGCTCGTCCACGTCGGTGAGACCGAGGCCAGCGCGCGTGGTGCGCTCGATGGCCTCGGCCTGCGCCCCGCCGTCGTCGTGAGCCTCGGCACTGGTACGGGTGTCGTTCTGGTGCCGGCCAGCGGTGCCCCGGTGCGGCTCATCGGGAGCGGTATCGGTGGGGGCACGCTGCTCGGACTCGCGCAGGCCCTGCTGGGTACGACCGACGTCGCCGAGATCGGGCGCCTCGCGGCTCGAGGCGAGATCCAGCGCTGCGATCTCACCGTCGGCGACATCATCGGCCGGGGCATTGGTCCGGTTCCTGCCGAGGCTACCGCAGCCCACTTTGCCCGCCTCGCTCGCCCCGAGGGGGCCGACGCGCGGCGCGAGGATCTCGCCGCAGCCCTCGTGAACCTGGTCGCACAGGCGATCGTCCGGCTCGGGCTCGAGGCGATGCTCGTGCACCAGGCGCGGATGCTGGTGCTGATCGGGCACGTGCTCGATGTTCCGGGATTCCGCGAGGCGTTCGCGCGCATCCCGCTGCTCGGACCCGATCAGCTCCACGTTCCCGCCACGCCGGGCCTCGCCGTGGCGCGCGGCGCGCTCGCGCTGGCTCTCGAGACGGTTTGAGTCCACCGACTTCCGCCGGTACGGCCGTCGCGCTTTCGTTCCGCGCGGGGTCGGGACGGCCGCCGAATCTGGCGGATCGGTCCGGCCTATGCGAGAGCAGGCGGGCCTTTCTTCCTGAGCGCGCGCGGCCAGGGAACGACGGTCGGCAGCGGAGCGGGAGCGTATGAACATCCACGAATTCCAGGCCAAGCAGATCCTTGCTCGCTACGGCGTCGCGACGCTGCGGGGCGTGCCGGCCGATAGCGCCGAGGGCGTCGTTGCGGCGATCGCGGAACTCGGGGGCGCGGGCCCGTGGGTCGTCAAGGCTCAGATCCATGCGGGTGGCCGGGGCAAGGCCGGCGGTGTGAAGCTGGTGAAAAGTGCCGAGGAGGGGCGGACCTACGCGGCTTCGCTCCTGGGACGCGCGCTGGTCACGCACCAGACCGGACCCGAGGGCCGAGTGGTGCGGCGCTGCTTCGTCGAGGAGGGCTGCCGGATCGCCCGCGAGTTCTATCTCGCACTCACCCTCGACCGTGCGCGCAGCCTGCTGACGGTCATCGCGTCCTCGGAGGGGGGCGTCGAGATCGAGGAAGTCGCGGCGCACTCGCCCGAGAAGATCCTGCGCGAAGCGATCCTGCCCGAGGCCGGCTTCCAGCCCTTCCTCGCGCGCAAGATCGGTCGCCAGCTCGGCCTGCCTGCGGCCAGTCTCGGTCGCTTCGCCAAGCTCCTCGGCGGGCTCTACGAGGCGACGATCGCCACCGACGCAGCCCTCCTCGAGATCAACCCGCTCGTTCTCACCGAAGCCGGCGATTTGATCGCGCTCGATGCCAAGATGGGTTTCGACGACAACGCGCTCTTCCGGCACCCCGACATTCGCGAGCTGCGCGATCCCAACGAGGAGGATCCGCGCGAGCAGAAGGCGCAGGAGTTCGACCTCTCGTACATCGCGCTCGAGGGCAACATCGGCCAATGTGAC
>SXLG01000177.1 GCA_005777805.1 Pseudomonadota bacterium | reverse complement strand
GCAGGCCTCGCCCTGTTCGACCGTGCCGTTGCCACAGCCGGCCGCGCAATCGGCGAGCGAGGAGTCCTGGGTGATCGTCGGCGGCGGAGTCACGGTACCGGTGATCACCGGGGTCACCGTCTTGTAGCGCAGCTCGTTGCTGCCCGAGGCCCGCAGCGAGCCGCGCAGAGTCATGGCACCGCTCGCCTTGAGGAGGTTCGTGCCCGCAGTGCCACCCGAGCTGTCGATCGAGGCTCTCGTGGCAAGGTCGATCTCGCAGGCGGCGATCTTGACGACACCAGCGAAACCGTCGACGCTCGTGCCGCGGACGTCGATCGTGTCAGTCAAGGTGATCTTGTGGCCCGAGTCGAGGATCAAGTTGCCGCCACTGCCCGGTGAGTTGAGTTTGATCAGGCCGAGCACGACGTCGCCGCTGGCACGGACGTCCACGAAGCCGCCGTAGCTCCAGGGGCCGGCGCCGGTGAGATCGGAGACGCTGCCGGCCACCATGTTGAAGTTGCCGCTCGTCGCCCCAACCGAGACCCCGCCACCTCCACAAGTGGAGTAGCCGCCGGCAAGGCTGATTCTGCCGGCCTGGACGACACCGAGGGCCCCGTCCATCACCACGAAGGCCCCGTCGCCGCAGTCCTCCATGGGGCCCGTGCCACCGGTGCCCTTGATTTCGCCAGTCGCGGCCAGGATGACCTGACCCTGGCGGGCGATGAGATCGACCGATTCTCCCGAGGCGCCGGCGCCGATGCCGCTGACGTCGATCTTGGCCGCGACCTCGACGTCGCCCCGCAGGCTCTCGAGCGTGATCTCACCGGCACCTTGTTGGCCGGCCGCAAGGATGTCGTCGATGACGTCGATGTCGCCGCTGGCGAGGACATCGAGCCTGCCGGCCTGGGCGGCCTGGCCGGTGGCGTCGAGATTAAGTTTTTCAGAGAGGACGAATCGGCCTTCGGTCATGATGTCGATCTGACCACCAAAGGCCTCGGCGCCGGGTGCGCCTGCATCGATCTGGCCCTCGATCAGGACGTCGCCCTTGGCGTTGATGCTCAGCAGGCCGGCAGACGAACTGCGCAAGTTGATTCTGGACTTGTTGGTCCCGGTCGATTGCATCTCGAAACCACCGGTCGTCGTCTCGATCACGAGATGGCCGTCGTCGCCACCACCTTCGATGCGAGCTCCCGGCTCGAACACGATCGAGCCGGCGCGCAGCGTGACCTGTCGTGGCGCCGTGCCCGCGCCGACCGTCAGGACCTTGGTGGTGTCGAGTCGCAGCACCACGGGCCCGAAGTCGAGCACTGAGCCAGCGTCGATTGTCGAATTATTGGATATGACGCAGGGGTCGCCGGTGCAGAGCGATGCCGGCGTGGTGGCGTCGCTTGCGCCCGGCAGCGCCCATGAGACCACGGCCGCGAGTGCTGTGAGGAGCCGCTTGTTCAAAACACAATCCCCCGTTGGCGATGGCCTCCCATCGTGCCGATGCTTGGAATTTGGGCGCTCGACTTCGGCATCTCCTCGCTCGGACAGTCCAGAGAGGGGCCATCATCCCGAGGGTTGGCCGCCCGGACCGAGCTGGCGGAGGCGCAGACGAGGAGCACCGCGAGCACGTTCGCCAGCCCAGGAATGCGAGGCCATCGAAGCGTGATCACAGACCACCCCCCTGCCTCGTGGCGGAGTTGGGGGCCGAAGGGCGTTGCCCAACGGGAACGGTCCGATTCCATTGTCCGGAGGGGCGGGGGTTGGCGGGTGTGATCATTCCTATTCGCCCTCCAGGATATGCGGTAAAAACCATGCGATGCCTCCTGAGCGGTCCGTCTCAGCAGGCCCGTTCGCGTTCGCCGGGCGAAGCTGCGGCGTCGTGTCTGTCCCAAGAAGCGTTCATTCCGAGTGAACGGTTGTTCCATCCGAGTGAACAATTCTCGTTTTTCACGACTGGTCCCCCTGGGAGTGCGATTTCGCTCTCCCGTGATCCCGCCGGCGTGAAACCGATTGCCTCGGGCACGACCGGGGAGCTGATCTGGCGCGCCTGGGTTCTTCGGGATCTTCCCCGACAGCAACGCCATCATCGGGTGGGTCGGGTCCCTGCTCGCCGACCAGGGGGCCGAGTGAGCTGAGGTCAGGGGAATCGGACGATGGTGTTTGGGGGGCGATTGGTCAGGGTTGGAGCGGCCGTTGCCGAGCACGATCGACCCTGTCGAGCTGCTGGAGCCTCCGGAGGGCAGGACTCTCGAGTTCAAGCGCGAGCTGTCCACGCCGGGTGGGGCGCGCGGAACGCTTCTCATCGGCGTCGGGTATTGGAATGGGCACGGCCGCGGCGCCGCCGAGATGGGGGCCGTTCTCGGCCACCATGCCCGGGTCCCGCAGATTTTCGCCGGCACCGACGAGATCCAGATCTGGCAGATCGCGCGTATCCTGCTCGGGCGGAGCTGGGCGCGATCGCCTGAAGGCCGCGCTCAGGCCGGCAGGACCTCCAGCACCGCGGCCGATCCCATGCCGCCGCCGGCACACATCGAGACGACCCCCATGCCGCCGCCGCGGCGGGCAAGTTCGTGCACCATCGTCACGACCCTGCGCGCTCCCGTGCACGCGACGGGATGACCGAGGCCGCAGCCGCTGTCATTGACGTTGACCCGCTCGCGGTCGAAGCCGAGGATGCGCGTACAGGCGACGGCCATCGAGCAGAAAGCTTCGTTGATCTCGACCAGATCGACGTCACTGACGGCGAGTTCGGCTCGCCCGAGCGCTTTCGGAATCGCCACTGTTGGGGCAAGGCTGGTACGTCGCGGTGCCACGGCGGCCGATGCCCACGACAGGATCCGAGCCAGCGGCCTCAAGCCATGAGTCCTGGCATCGTCGCCGGCGACGACAACCACCGCGGTGGCGCCATCGTCAAGGCCCGAGGCGTTGCCGGCGGTAATGCTGAAGCCGGGGATCTCGGGGTGGAGTGGCCGGAGGGCGGCCAGCTTCTCTGGCGTCGTGTCGCGGCGCGGGTGTTCGTCGGTGTCGAAGACGCGCGTGCCGCCCTGTCCGTCGGGGATCTCGATCGGAAAGATTTCGGCGCGGAACCCTCCTGAATCGCGTGCTGCGGCTGCGTCGTGATGCGAGCGCAGCGCCCAGGCGCCCATTTCCTCGCGCGTGCCCCGGGCCTCCTGTGCCGTGTTCCAGCCGACGGTGATGGACATGTCGAGGGTAGGCGCGTCGGGGGTCTCGGGATGCGAGGGCGGAATCCATGGCTGCGGCTGCAACTGGCCGGGGCCCTGGCGCAGGATAATGGGCGAGGTCGAGATGCTCTCGACCCCGCCGGCGATCACGACCCGGTCCATGCCGGCGCGGATCGAGGCCGCAGCAGTTTGGACGGCGGCGAGTCCCGAGGCGCAGTGGCGGTTCATCGCCACCGCCGGAATGTGGTCGAGGCTCAGCACCACGGCGGCGTGGCGCGCGATGCAACCGCCACCCTGCAGCGATTCGCCCATGACGATGTCCTCGACGTCGCCGGGCGGCAGGCCCGAGCGGCGCAGCGCCTCGCCGATGGCGAAGAGCCCGAGTTCGAACGCACCGACCTGGATGAGCGATCCCTTGCGTGCAGTGCCGATGGCCGTGCGCGCGGCGGCGACGACGATGACGGCCTCTGTCGTGGAGTCTATTGTTTTAGGCTTGCCCGCCGCCGCGTGGCTGCGGTCTTCCGCCGCCCGCCAGGGCATCGAGCCGGGCGATGCGCTCGGCGAGCGGTGGGTGGGTCGAGAAGACACTGTCCCAGTCGTCGCGGCCGCGTGCGTGCAGCACTGGATTCACGATCCACAGGTGGGCGTTGCCCCGGCTTGCGCTGGCGAGTGGCTCGGTCGAGCTGCCGAGGCGGCGCAGTGCCGAGGCGAGGCCGAGCGGGTTGCGGGTCAGCGCCACCGCGCCGGCGTCGGCGAGGTACTCGCGTTCGCGCGAGATCGCGAGCTGCAACATGCGGGCGATGAGTGGTGCCACGATCATGAGCACGAGCCCGATCATGACGACGATCGCGGTTCCGCTGCCACCACCCTGTGCCCCGTCCGTGCGTGCCGTCCCGGAGGTCTCCCGCGAGGCACGGTTGCCACGGGTCGTGAATCGGGCCGCATCCGCCGCCAGCACGATGAACCCGGCCATTGTCGCAACGAGCTGCATCAGCCGGATGTCGAGGTGTCGCACGTGCGACATCTCGTGCGCCACCACGCCCTGCAACTCGTCGCGATTCAATTCCTGCCGCAGTGCGCTCGTGACGGCGATCGAAGCGTGCGCCGGATCGCGTCCGGTGGCGAAGGCGTTGAGGGACGGGCTCTCGATCAGATGGACGGTGGGCATGGGTGTGCCGGCGGCGATCGCCATCTCCTCGACGACGTTCCAGAGTTCGGGATCGTCGTCGCGTTCGATTTGTCGCGCGCCGGCAAACCGCAGCAGCACCGAACTGCCGAATCGGAGGCTTGCCGCCGCAGCAATGCCGCTCGCGCAGAGGCCGAGCAGGACGAGGGCCAGAAGCGGACCGGCCGGCAGACCACCCCCGGCAGCGATGTCGCCCGCCGCCGCGAACACGAGCGCGCCGACGAGAGCCAGCACGACCACCAGCAGTCGCGAGCGCCTCCGGTTGCGTGCGATCAGGGTCTCGAAGGTGGTGCCCGGCGGCCACGGGTCGGGTACGGGGGGCGAGGGCGTCATGTGTTTAATATAGAGCAGGGCAGGGCGCGCGGCCGGCGATCCCGGCGTGGCGCGGGGGATCGTCGGTTGCGGGGACGAGCCCTCGCCGGCTGCGGAGAGGGAGGCTCAGAACGATACCCGGGGGGCCTCGCGCTGCGGGCCGTCCTCGAGCTCGAAGAAGTCGCGCCGGACAAAGCCGAAATTGTTGGCGATCAGCACGGCCGGGAAGACCGCTATCGATCCGTTGTAGGCATTGACGGCGTCGTTGTAGTGCTGGCGGGCGAAGCCAATGCGGTTCTCGGTGCTGGCCAACTCCTCCTGCAGAGCGAGGAAGTTCTGGTTCGCCTTGAGGTCGGGGTAGGCCTCGCGCAGGGCGAGCAGGCCACGCAGTGAAGCTGTGAGCGACGTCTCGGCTTGCGCCTGCGCGGCGACGCCCTGGGCGTCGATGGCTTTCTGTCGGGCCTGCACGACCGCCTGGAAGGTGTCCCGCTCGTGCGCGGCGTAGCCCTTCACGGCCTCGAGGAGATTGGGCACCAGGTCGTAGCGGCGCTTCAATTGCACATCGATCTGCGCCCAGGCGGCGTCCCCGGCCACGCGGCCGCGGACCAGACCGTTGTAGATGACGATACCCCATGCGACGACCAGCACCGCGACACCGAGCACGCTCCAGCCCATCAGCGATTCCTCCTCAGGCGCCACGGGGCGCGCCGCCCAATCTCACGGCAGTCCCAAAAGGACAAGCCCGCCATCCGTACCCCCGCAATCCCGATGCACTCGCGTGGCGTTCTCAGATGGGTCTCCGCAGATGTCGGCTCAAATCGCCGACCAGATCCACGAAGATGACCCGTTCCGTGAAGTACCAGCCCCCCGGGCCGCGGGCGAAGCTGTCGTGGTAGCGCCCGCCGACGATCGGCTGGAGCGGCAGATCGGGGCGCGCCTGGAAGACGGTGTAGACGGAACGAGCCTGGGCACTCTGTCCGTCAGGTGCGACCTCCACTTGGATATTGGTCGTGACATGCTGGGTCGAGGGCCGGCCGTCGTAGAGGCGGACCATGGACTCGTAGAGGGTACGCACCTCGTCACGGCCGCGCCGGACGTCGGCGTGGCCGTCGGTGCGGAGCGCGGCGTGCTCGAAGAGTGCCGCCAGCCCGGCGAAGTCGCCGGCGTCGATGTGCTCGGCATAGCGGAGGATCAGTGCAGCGATGTCCTCGCCAGCGGTGCGTGCGACGTTCGACACTCTCGTTCTCCCCATGCGACGCAACGAAGTCCCGGCCGAGCGCCGGTCCGCGAGCCTGGCGCCAAGCCCCCGGGCCTCCGCTCATCTGCCGCGAATGCTCATGCTTGGACGATCGGTACCAGGTTTCCGCCCGTGCCACGCCCTGGCAGCTTCGCTCCCCGGCGGCGAGCATTCTCTACTCTCGCTCTCCCGGCGCTGTCGAACGCATGACGCTTGCCGATCCCTTCGGTACACCAGCCGGGCGTCATGGAACTGCCGGTCATCGACGTGGGCCCCTTTTGCGGGCGTGGGGGGGATCGCGCGGCGGTGGCCGCTCGGATCGGCGAGGTCTGCCGCGCGCACGGCTTCTTCTCCGTTGTCGGGCACGGCGTCGATGCGGCCCTGCGCGAGCGCCTCTTCGCGCAGAGCCGCGAGTTTTTTGCGCTCGATGAGCAGGTGAAGCTCGAGATCGCGATGGGGCATGGCGGGCGCGCCTGGCGGGGCTACTTCCCCCTCGGCGGCGAGCTGACCTCGGGCGTGCCCGATCTGAAGGAAGGGATCTACTTTGGCGAAGAGCTGGGACCGGATGATTCCCGTGTGCGGGCGGGACTGCCGCTGCACGGCGCGAACCTCTTCCCGGCGCAGGTGCCCGGCCTGCGGGCGAGCGTCCTCGAATGGATCGCCGCGCTGACCCGGCTCGGCCATGCCCTGACCGAGGCCCTCTCGCTGAGCCTCGGTCGCGATGGTTCCTGGATCGCCGAGCGCTTCACGACCGATCCGATTCTCCTCTTGCGCATCTTTCACTACCCGGCGCGCCGGCCGGGAGATCCCGCCGCGGCGTGGGCGGTGGGCGAGCACACCGACTACGGCTTCCTGACGCTGCTCGCGCAGGACGGCACCGGCGGGCTCGAGGTGCGCTCCGGCGGGACCTGGATCGACGTGCCACCGCTCGCCGACGCTTTCGTGTGCAATCTCGGCGACATGCTCGATCGTCTGACCGGTGGAATCTACCGCTCGACACCGCACCGCGTTCGTCCGCCCGTGGCGGGCGGGCGCATCTCGCTGCCTTTCTTCTTCGACCCCGGCTTCGCGGCCCGATTGCAGGCGATCCACCCGATTGGTGCGGCGGCGCGCGCTGCCGACCGCGCAGCGCGTTGGGATAGCGCGAGCGTGCACGAGATCGAGGGTACCTATGGCGAGTACCTGCTCGGCAAGGTGAGCCGGGTCTTCCCGGCGCTCGCCGCCGACGCGCTCGACCCGCCGCCCGAGCGCCTGCGGTGACACTGCGAGGTCTATGACTTGACGGGTGACCCGATCGGTGCCTCAATCGAGCGGGCAGCGTGAGGGGCGCGTTCATCTCGGAGCGCCCCCGTGACCGAGGGGGAGGGACGATCGTGGGCTGGCGATTCCGGCGGACGTTGAACCTCGGACCCCTGCGCGGCACGCTCTCGAAGTCGGGTCTTGGCTTGAGCTTCGGCGTTCCGGGCATCCGCCTCGGAGTCGGCCCCGACGGTCGCCGCCAGCTCACGCTGGGCTTTCCGGGACTGGGGGTCTCGTGGACGAAATCCCTGGGCCGGCCACGCGGTGACGTTGGCGGTGAGGCTCCCCGGTTGGGAACGGCGATGCGCGGCGAGCGGAACTCGGAATTTGTTGATGACTGAGATGCATCTGCGCTTGCGCGGAATGCGGGCACCTGAGCGAAGTTGCCCGGGCTCCGAGCCACGCGCTGAAGGATCCCGCGGGCACTCCCTTGGGCTCGTCTGCGGTGCCATGGCGGGCGGATTATGCACCGGCGCCGATCCCGTGGTTGTTGGCGTCGCCCCGAAACGCGGTCTCGTGCGCCACGGCCGGTGGCTTCTGCACGGGCGCCGGTTATGATCCTCACCTCCGGGAGAGACTCCGATGTCGAATGTAAGCCGCATTCTCGCTGCTCTGATCGTCGCCTGCGGGCTGGCCTCGGCCGGCTTCCTCGGCGGCCAGTCGCTGGTCGAAAGCCGGCTCGGCTTCCGGACCGTCACCGTGAAGGGACTCGCCGAACGTGAAGTCAAGTCTAATCTCGGATTCTGGCCGATCCGCTTCACGGCGAGCGGCCCGAGTCTCGAGACGGCGCGTGGGGTGCTCGAGAAGTCCGAGCGGGCGGTGGCCGGGTACCTGAGCGCCAGCGGCTTTCCGGAGAGCAGCTTTGGCGTGCAGAACATCCAGGTCGAGGACCGCATGGCGGGCTTCAACGCCGCGCAAACGCCTGCGGAGTTCCGCTTCGTGCTCACCGAGGACCTGCTGGTCCGCACGGGTGAGGTCGAGCGCCTGGCCAGTGCCGCGCGCAATGTGGGCGACTTGCTGAAGGCCGGAGTCGCGTTCGCGTCCGACAGCTTCAGCGCGGGTCCGTCGTACGTCTTCACCGATCTGGCCTCCGTCAAGAGGGATATGTTGGCGGAGGCGGCACAGCGCGCGCGCGAGGCCGCCGAGATCTTTGCCACCGAATCCGGTGCTCGCGTCGGCTCGATCCAGAACGCCAGTCAGGGCGTCATCGAGATCCGGCCCGCGGTGGAGATTCCCGGAGAGCGGCCCGAGAAGCAGATCGACAAGATCGTGCGTGTGGTCACGACCGTGACCTGGTTCCTGCTCGACTGAGCTGGCGCGATCCCCCGCTCCAGCGGGACCCACCCGTCGCCCGACGCGCGCGGGTTTCGCAAGAGGGGAGATCCTCGCGTCGCGCCGGCGGGCCGAGCGCAACGCGACGCTGCGGTCGCCGGCGAGTGTGCAACGTGCGATGAAGGTTGCGTGGCGGACCACGGTCGGGATGCGGCGACTCGCGGGGCCTCGAGCGAGCAGGGTCGCGCGAGTGACCGGCGCGGGATGGCCGGCGCGGCTGCGGGCGCAGCGGCGCCGGCACCGCCCGCGCAGAGGCGGGCGAGCGGCGGGGGTTACCGGCGGCTGCTCGGTCCCTTCGACGCCACCATGATCGTCGCCGGGTCGATGATCGGCTCGGGGATCTTCATCGTGCCGGCGGAGATCGCCCATGAGGTCGGCACGGCGGGCTGGCTCGTCGCCGTCTGGGCGCTGGCCGGGGCAATGACCGTGGTGGCGGCGCGTGCTTTCGCCGAACTCTCGATCGCCTACCCCCGTGCCGGTGGCCAGTATGTATTCTTGCGCGAGGCCTTCGGCCCGCTGGCCGGGTTCCTCTACGGCTGGACACTCGCGCTGGTCATCCAGACCGGGACCATCGCTGCGGTTGCGGTGGCGTTTGCCACGTACCTGGCGGAGATCGTGCCGGCGCTCGGTGATCCGGTGTGGGTTCGGATGGCTGGGTTCTCGATTTCGGCGCGCCAGCTCGTGGCGGTGGCGATGATCGCGCTTCTCACCGCGGCCAACGCGCGCGGCTTGCATGTCGGCAAGCGTATCCAGAACTCCTTCACCGTGGTCAAGCTAGCTGCGTTGGTGGCGATCGTGCTCATCGGCCTTGGCCCGGGGTGGAACAGTCAGGCCGTGGCCGCCAATCTCGCAGCACCGTTCAGCACTGAGTTTGCCAACGGCTGGATCGTGACCGCCTTCGGCGCGGCCATGGTCGGAGCCCTGTTTTCGGCCGATGCCTGGAGCAATGTCACGTTCACCGCGGCCGAGGTGCGCGAGCCCCACCGCACCCTGCCGCGGGCGCTGCTGGTCGGAACGATGATCGTGGTCGGGCTCTATCTGCTGGTGAATCTTGCTTACCTGAGCATTCTGCCGGCGCGCGACGGCGCGTCGATGGATGGCCTTGGGGGCAGCGTGGCCGCGGCGCCCGGTGGTCGGGTTGCGACCGCGGCCATGGGCGCGGCGATCGGTGGCGACGCCGCGGTTGTGATGGCGATTCTCGTCATGGTCTCCACGTTCGGCTGCGCCAACGGGCTCGTGCTCGCCGGCCCGCGGCTGATTCAGGCCATGGCGGCCGACGGTTTGTTCTTCCGCGGCCTGGCGCGACTCGCGAACAATGGCGTGCCGCAACGTGCCCTCGTGGCGCAAGGTCTCTGGGCATCCGTGCTCGCTCTCTCGGGACGCTACGGCCAGTTGCTCGACTACGTGATCGCAACCGCGCTGGTGTTCTATGCCCTGACGATGTTCGGCCTGTTCCGTCTCCGGCGGCGTCCCGAGTTCGTGGCCGCGACGCGAGGCGTGCGCACGGGGACGTTGCTGCCGGCGGTCTACGTCGCGCTGGCGCTCGCGATTACCGTCGATCTCCTGATCGTCAAGCCGTCCGCGACGTGGCCCGGCTTCGCGATCGTCGCCTGCGGGCTACCCGCAGCGTTCCTCTGGCGCCGCGGCGCTACTCAGGTCTGAGCAGCACGCCGGGCGCGAATCTCTGCTCCGCCTGCTGCCGGGAATGAGTCCTCATTTCGCTTTCCTCCGTGACTGGAAGGGACAGCTACACGCATGGCGCCCCGAAGTTGACTTGAGCTGCGAACGGCGGATAGTTGCCGCGGCAGCGCGGCTGGGCAGCCGTGCATGGGAGGCTCAATGTCGCACCACGAATCGGGACGCACCTTCGTCGGCCGCGGTCGCTGGGCCTTGCTGCGGCGACGCGGCTCTGGCGCTTTGCTCGGTCTCGGCGCCGCCATCGTGCCGGCGGTGGCCGCAGCACAGGGCGTGCTCGAGAATCCCGGCGCCAACTCCGCGATGGGAGGCATCTCGCTGGTCTCGGGCTGGCATTGTTCGGCGGGCCAGATCACGATCGCCTTCGATGGCGGGACGCCGATCGAAGCCGCCTACGGCACGACGCGTGACGACACGATTCCGTCCTGCGGTGATGCCAACAACGGCTTCGGGCTGCTGTGGAACTATGGACTGCTCGGCGCGGGAGCGCACGAGACTGTGGCCTACGCCGATGGTGTCGAGTTCGGCCGCGCCAGTTTCACGGTGACGACGCTCGGCGTGCCCTTCCTGCCTGGCGCCGTGGGATCGGCCGAGGCGCTCCAGTTTCCCGGACTCGGCGAGAGCCTCTCGCTGGTCTGGAACCAGGGCTTGCAGAGTTTCACTCCGGCCGCGCGTTGTGGCACGAGCCCGGGGGGCATCGTCTGTCCACCCCAGGTATCGGCGGGTGCCTGGGCCATGACGGCATCACCCGAGTCACCGGTCGAGCTGCCGGTCGAGAACGCATACAGCTCGGCGAGCGGCTACGTCAGCGTCGGGCGAAGTAGCCCGGGGCGCTACGAGGTGACCATGCCGGGCGTCGGGCGAAACAGCTTGCTGACCGGCGATCTCGGCGGCATCGCGCACGTCGTCGCCCGCTCTGTCCTGCCCGCGGTGCGGCGTTGCGACATGACCGGGTTCTTCGGCGCGGCGACCGACGCCGAGACGATCCACGTCAACTGTGACGATGCCGCTGGCAATCCAGCCGACACCCGCTTCTTCGTCCACTTCTCGCGTCCGGCGGCGGGAACCGGACGGCGTGCCTATCTCAGTACCGATGCCACCGATTCCACGAGCTACGTTCCCAACCTTCTCTTCAACTACAACTCCACCGGGCGCCCGAACCGGATCGATGTCGTCTCTCCAGGAATCTATCAAGCGACGCTTCCGGGCCTCGGTCGAGACGGGGGGGCGGTGGCGTTGACGACGATGAACGGTTCTCGCACCTGTCAGATCAGGTACTGGGGAGCTAGTGGCGCCGACCTCCAGGTGAGCGTGGGATGCTTCGATCTGAACGGGATTCCCGCAAACTCGCGCTGGGCACTGACCTATGTCGACGAGGCGCCACTGGCACCCGGAGGTGGTGAAGCAGCCTACCTCTGGGCGGATGATCCGACCGCGGCGAGCTACACGCCGTCAACCCAGTATCAGTGGCACTCGCGTGGTCAGACGAACACCATCACTCGTAGCGGCACGGGGCGATACGAAGTGGCGCTGCCCCTTCTCGCGGCTCCGGTCGGCCCTGGTGGGGCCGGCGACACGGTCCACCCGGTCGTGCACGTGACGGCGTACGACGGCGGCGGGGCGCACGCCTGCCAGGTCGAGACGCTGATGGCGGATCCGGCGCGCACGGCGCTCGTCGGCGTGGGATGCACCGACGCTGCCGGTCTCGCCGCCGATTCGCGGTTCGTGCTGCTCTATCAGCAGTAACGCGGGCCCGAACAGACACGGCGGCTCATGCGATGCTTCGCGTTGCGCGGGTCTGTGCTGCTCCTGAGAACGCCTGTGGGCACGCTCATAAGGGGACGCTTGGCGTGGTCATGAAGGCGTTGCTCGGGAAGGCTGGCCGGCCCGCGATGGATCTGGGCAGCGGTGGATGGTTGGCGGCCGGGGGGCGAAGGGCGGTGTCGGTCAGGAATCGAGTCGTGCGCGCCCGCTGCTGGCGCGGCGTGGCGTTGGCTGTCTCGCTGGCGCTGCTCGGCGCGCAGTCGCCGCGGCTCGCGCTGGCCATCCCCGCCACGCCCGTGCTGACGCTCTATCGCACTAATAATGCGCTCGACGTCCCATTTTACGCCGTGGCCGAGGTGGCGGCGCGTGGATCTCGGGCGAGGCCTGCCGGCTCGCTCGCACAGGGCACATCGGTCATTCCTTGCCTCGTTGTGCGCGCCGGGCGGCCGCTGGTCGATGCCGGCGGCGTGCCGTGGGTGGGCTTCGAGGTCGTGGTCGATTCCCGCCGCGCCACGCGCGCCTCGGCCGCGACGTTTCGTGCCGCCCTTGCGGCGCGGCGCGGTCGCGAGGTTCGTAATCATCACTGCCCGGCGGGTGTACGCACTGTCCTTGACGCCCGGAATCTCTACGCGATGGACAAGGCGCCCTGGTTCGATCCGCAGCCGGCGCCGTCCAGACCAGCCGTCTCTCCGGGTAGCGATCTCGACGCGATCGTGCGTGCGTTTCATGGTTCGCCGCACTGCACGGCCGTGCAGCAGTACTTGATCGGCCGGCGCGATGCGCTGGCGCGGGCCTGGGCTCGCTTCGCGGCGGAGCAGGCAGGTCGCTGGCCGACCGCACGACTCGAGCGCGCCCGTCACCTCGACTACGCGATGCGCACCGCACTTTTCGAGGCCCATCTCGGTCGGGGCTGCAGCGCCTACGGCGCCTGCGAGCGCATGGCGATCGCCCTCTCGCTGCGCAACCGAGCCGGCGAAGCGTGCTCGCCCCGGCAGGGCTGCCGTTACCGCGGTGACATCGCCGGCGTTGCTGCGGAACCCTCGCAGTACAACATCTGGGACGAGTACCTCACGCAGATCTCGGGGCTTGCGTCGTGCTTCCTGCGCCCCGACCTTGCCGGCGACGACGACGCCGGCCGCCTACAGGCGATGTACGACCAGAGTCGCCCCGACATCGAGGCGATCCTCTTCGGTGGCGACCGCGCGTTGGCGGTGGCCTTCGCCGGCGTGACCGGCGGCTCCCCGCGGAATCTGCGCCACTACTACCACCCGCCTGCGATGGGGAAATGCTTTCCGGGGCATCCTCGGATCGAGTACATGACGGGTGCGGTCGCACGCCGCGGGAGCGATTTTGCCTTGATCGCCAACCGCCGGGTCGAGGTCGGTGCGCGGCGCGAGGGCGGCTTTGCCTTCCGCACGGTTTCGATCGACGACCAAGCCGAGCGTGACGTGATCCAGACGAGCGACGACTATCCGGGCTTCGTGTTGGATGCGCGCCAGGTGAAGTTGCGCCCGGTCGAGCGATGCCGGCCCTATGGCACTCCAGCCAGCTGTGGCTTCGTGAGTGTGGGGCGCCACCGGCGCGTCCCGCCCTGGCTCGCGAGCGGGCAGCCGCTGGCACTGACCTGCCGTGCTCGCACGCGCGGCGAATCTTGTGCCGAGCCGTCGCAGACCGCCACCGTGACGGTTGGGGGCCCGTGCGACGTGCTCTTCCAGCCCGTCGCGGGCGTGCCCTAGTCTGGCGGGACAATGATCCTGTTGCGCGGCGAATCCTCTGAAAACGCGCTCGCTCTGGCGACCTGCCGCACTTGTCGCGGCCGGTATCACGCGCGCTGGGGCGGAGCCTGGGTCGCTACCACCGGGGCCTGGCTGCATGTCCGCGCAGTGCCGCCAGGAGCGCGGCGCGAACGCGGCGATCGCGCCTGACCGCCAGCCTGATCCTGCGCTTTTCGGATTGTCACTCGATGGACGGCGGTGATCGCTCCGAGCGCGTTACGGCGTGGGCTCGCCATGCAGCGAGCAGCCCACCCGTCCGGCGACCTTGGCGGCCAAGACATTGGCGATGACGCTCCCTCTGAGGTCCGTGCCGCGGCCGGCACGGATCGCCGCCGTCGGCGCGTAGATGTGGGCATCGATCTCGTTGTCGTTCTTGAGGAAGAGCGCGCCGGCGACCCGCAGCGTCGGTGCCGGCGTGCCGTCGCCGGTCGCGGCCAGACGCACGCCGAAGCCGGTGCGGAACTCGTCACTCACGTCGATCGAGGTGGCGTCGGTGCCGCTCGTCACGAGGATCTGCCCTTCGTTGTACATTTCGATGTTGCAGAACGAGTAGTTGCCGGCTGCAAGATGAAGCTGGGCGCGATCGAGCATGTAGACGTCGCCGTAGCTGCCCGGCCTGATGTCGCGCTGCTCGTCCACGGCCAGCGTGAGGGACTCGCCGCCACAGGCGACGACCGGCTCGGGGAAGCGCGTGTCGAAGTCGGGCAGGCTCGGGAAGGGCGACTGCGTGCCGTTGACCGTACCCTTGCCGGCCACGGCCGTGGTGGCGACGTCATGAATGGCGGCGCCCATGCCCATGCGTACCCGGGCCGAGGTGATCAGGGTTCCCTCCTCGGCACCCGAGCCGATCGCGAACACGGTCATGCCGGAAGTGGCGTACACGTTCAGATCATCGCCGAGGATGGCCTCGGGGCCGAAGCTCGCGCGCCGGTGGATGGCGTACTCGGCGTCGGCGGTGCACACGCCGAGTTCACACTGGTCGTCGACGGTGCAGTCGTCGGAGTCGTCGCAGACCGTGCCGTCGGGCAGCAGGGCGTCGGTCGGACAGGCGACCGCTCTGCCGGTGCACTCCTCCGCGAGATCGCAGACGTCGCTGGCGGCGCGACACTCGGTGCCGGCGACGGTCAGCAGGTCGGTGGGACAGTCGTCGCCCGCGCCATCGCAGGATTCGGCGGGGTCGCAGATGCCCGCCGAGGAGCGGCAACCGCGGACAGCTTGACGTCGGTGGGACACGCGCCGTCGCAGCTCTCGGCCGGGTCGAAGGCGCCGGCCGACGCGCGGCACTCGGCGGTGCTCTTGGCGTCGGCCGGGCAGGCGGCAGCGCTGCCGGTGCAGGCCTCGGCATTGTCGCAGGCGCCGGCCGGTGCACCGCTCTCGGTCAGTAAGTAGGTGCAGACGCTCAAGCATCGCACGTCCCCGGCCTCGAACTCAAGCTCGAAATGGTAAAACGAGAGCCCCGGCGTCGGAAATCTATCGTCGCAGGAGATGGCAGATCGGTCTCGCCCATCGACGACGCACGCTGTCGCATGGGCTCCTGGCGGGGATGATCGGTCGGTCTCTGCGGTCGTCCGGCGTATCGCCAGCACGGCGAACGGGATCTTCCGCAAAGTGGGACGACGCCTCTGCCGGGCGACAGGTAGCGTGC
Organism: Pseudomonadota bacterium; assembly: GCA_005777805.1. Lineage (GTDB taxonomy): Bacteria > Desulfobacterota > Binatia > UBA12015 > UBA12015 > SXLG01. The sequence continues at coordinate 25,449 of SXLG01000177.1, read as the reverse complement.
CAGTCAGTCGCGCACCGAGGCGCGGCGGTTCTCGGTGTGGGACGAACCCTGGTTGTCGACCACTGTCACCCAGACCAGGTATTCGCCCGGCGCGAGCCAGAGCCAGCTCTCGGGCGAAGCCTGCGGTCCGGCCTCGTAGATCATCGCGCCGCCGTAGCGTTCCATCACTCGGAACGCGTAGCTGACGATGGTGCCGTCCTGGTCCTCGGAGCGGGCCGCATCGATCTGGATGAGGTTGGGTACGCCGTTGATCCGCGTGTGGTTCTCGAGCGCGATCTTGACCTGCGGGCGCTTGTTCTCGTCGCCGTTGTTGTGGTCGTGGTGTCCGGCATGGTCTTGCGCGTTCTGGCCGCGCAGCTCCCAGGTACCGTCGTTGCGTACCTTGCAGACCCAGGGCTGGGTCGCGGTCATCTCTACGGGGCCCGCGGCGCTACCGTCGTCGACGGTCAAGGCCGTCGTGAGCAGGACGCGCTCGATGCCGGCGAGGCAGACCGCCGGTGCCAGGATCCGGGCACGCGCGAAGGAGAGTCGCACCCGCAGTTGGCCAGCGCGCTGCTCGACATCGACCCGCAGGCTGTTCGGGTCCTGTGCGGTGCGCACGAAGGTCTGTCGCCACGAGCTGCCGCCCGGTCGTGGCACCAGCGCCTCCGTCATCAGGTCGGCACCGCCGAGGGTGGCGAGTTCCTCGCCGTTCTCGTCGGTCAGGATGGCATCGATGGTGACGCGGGCGTCGGGGCTGTTGAGCGCGAGTGTTGGCAGATCGCTCGCTTCCCATGCGGCCTGGTAGCGCAGATCCGCGACCGGCAGCGCGGCACCGACCCGGCCGGCCTGGCCGTAGAACTTGACCACGGGGAAGACAGCTCCGGCGGCACGGGCGAACATCGGTCGCGCGGTCGTGTCGATGAGCGCGAGTGCGCTGATCAAGAGAGCGGCGGCAAGATTCGGAAGACGCATGAAGGCTTCTCCTGGGTGAGGGTTCAGGGACGGGAACGTGAGGTCGTGACCGAGGCATAGACCATCACGCTCGAAGTGGGAAGTGATCAATTCGGATTCCGCGCCGCGGCCGTCCCGGTAATTGGGACAACACAGCCGCGCGTGGCGGACTGGACAGGCGACGCGGGGTCGCGCGCGTAGCCGAGTCCCGCCGAACTCACGCTTTGCGCCGCCAACCCTGCGAGGCGCGTGGCGCCGCTGTCGCCGTGTGGCCGAGCCCTGCCGGCCGGCTTCAGTCGTTGGCACAGACGCCGAGCGTCACGGGGGGGTCGCTGCGCAGCCGCTGGCTCGTGCCGCAGATGACTGCGCTGAACCGGGGCGCCCTCGCGAGCACGTCGGGCCCGCCTTGCGAGCCGTTGCCGGTGATCTCGCCGCCCTCGATCGTCGGCCGTGCCGAGGCCAGCCCGGCTCTGCCGTTGTTGGGCGCGTTCAGGCCGGTGACGCTGGCCGGGGACGCGAGGACGCCGATCTCACCGTTGCCATCGGTGGTGAGATTGCTCGCGACCAGGCTGCGAATCGCGAACAGGCCGATTCCGGTGCCGCCGCTCACCTCGACGTCGGTCGCCACGATGCGGCGGGCAATGATTCCATAGTTGGCGAGGGCGTTCAGGATGCGAACCCGGATCAGATCGAGGCGCGCATCCACGGCGTCGATCGCGCCCTGGGTTTGCACCGGGAAGGGGCCGCTGTCGCGGATCGTGATGTCGCGCACTTGTACTGGGCCGCGGCCGCCCCAGACGCTGATTGCGGTTGCGCTCCCGCTGATCTCGCCGGTTCCCGTGCTGCTCAGAAGCGCGCACGCGTTGCCGGCGCAGCGGATGGCGTAGGGCTTGCCGTCGGCGATCCCGTGGCCGGCGAAGTCGAGCGTGCTCCCCTTTTCGAGCACGATGCCCAGCGTCGACGCGCAGTCGAGATCCGCCTGCAGCACGCCGCTCTCACCTGCGGGCACACGTTGGCCGCAGGCGGTGACGTCGACCGCCGCGAGCCGTCACGCCGAGCAGGGCACTCTGCGCCGCCATCGCGACGAGTCCGGAGTAGATGCCGAGGGAACGGATACAGATATGTATTGACAAGGCCATCTCCACGCGGGGATTGGTGCGAAGTCACTATGTCGCACTGGCCCGATCGGTCAACGCCGTGGCCGCGGGATCAAGGTCTGGCGTGGCGCGATCGCCAATCTCCGCGCAGCCCGCGTGGTCGGACACGCCGTGGCGCGGGATCGAGATCTACTCCTGCGGGCGAGAGGGATGGCGCCTGTTACGACCGCCTTGAACTCGTCCGGGCACCTCGATCGGGCAGGTTCGACGTCGGTCGGTGACTCACGACGAGCTCCCGGGCCGCAGTCGACTGGCCGAGAGGACCATCGTCGCGGCGGGTGTGTCGATCTGCGGGAGTCGTTTTTACAGGTTCTCGTGCCTCCCTTCGGGCGGCGGGCCGAATAGCGGGACGACGAGATCCCGTGGCGGCGGATGTGTTAGGCGGTGGCGCGAGCATGAGCACTGAACATACCCCGGACGTCGTCGTGATTGGCGGTGGCATCGCAGGCCTCAGCGCGGCGGCCCTGATCGGCCGTAGGGGTCGCCGCGTGCGCCTCTTCGAGAAAGCGGGCTTTGTCGGCGGCCGCGCCGTGACGCAGGTCAAGAATGGGTTCTCGTTCAACGTCGGCCCGCACGCGCTCTACCGTGACGCGGCCGGGATACGGGTGCTTGCCGAACTCGGCGTCACGCCGCGCGGGGCCGTGCCGCGCACGGGAGGGGGACACGCCATGCTGGGTGGGGTCGGGCACGCCTTCCCCGGTGGTCCGCGCGAGCTGCTGATGACCCGGCTGCTCACGTTCCGGGGCAAGCTCGAGGTCGCCCGCTTGCTCGGCCGGTTGAGTGCGCTCGACCCTGGACCGTGGCAGGCACGCACCGTCGGCGAATGGCTCGCGTCCGTTGCTCACGCAGGCGAGGTACGCTTGCTCCTCGGCGCGCTGGTGCGGCTTGCGACCTACGTCAACGCACCCGATCTCATGAGTGGCGGCGCGGCACTCGAGCAGGTGCAGCGCGCGCTCGCGAAGAGCGTCCTGTATCTCGATGGGGGCTGGCAGCAGCTGGTCGATGCTTTACGGGCGGCAGCGATCACCGCGGGCGTGACGATCGAGACCGGCGTGCGTGTCGATGCGGTCGAGGAGCCGGTGGACGGTGGCACCCGTGTCGTGCGTCTCGCCGACGGCACCTGCCTGCGCTGCACCAGCGCGATCCTCGCGGTCGCGCCGGAAGACGCGGCACGGCTGGGGGCGGGTGCGGCCCGGGCGCTTCTCGAGCGCTGCTCGCGCGACGCGATCGGCGTGCGCGCGGCGTGTCTCGATCTTGCACTCGACGCACTGCCGGCGCCGCGCACCACCTTCGGCCTCGGCATCGACACGCCGCTCTACTTCTCGGTTCACTCCGCCGTCGCCGATCTCACGCCGGGGCGGGGCGCGTTGGTGCACGTCGCGAAATATCTGGACCCGCTGGCTCCGGAGGACGCGGCGCGTGATCTCGCCGAACTCGAGGCTTTCACCGACCTGCTCCAGCCCGGCTGGCGCGCGCACGTCGTGCACCGCCGCTTCCTGCCACGCATGACGGTGTCGCACGCTCTGGTCACGGCGCGCGGCGGCGGCCTGGCCGGCCGCCCCGGGCCCGAGATCGAGCCGGGGCTCTACGTCGCGGGTGACTGGGTCGGCGCCGAGGGGTTGCTCGCCGATGGCAGCTTCGCCAGCGCGCGGCGCGCGGCCGAACTCTGCCTTGCGCGCATCGCCGGCGCGACGGTGCGCACGGCGCCGGGTTTATCACATAGTGCTTGATGAGCGGCTCGTCGCTGCGGATGACTGCGGGCGTGTGGGCCGGCGCGGCTTGGCGTCGAGAAGTCCGTGTTCGAGCGCTCCGCGATCCCTCGCGAATCGAAGCTCGAAGCGCAGGCCCGCAACGTCGATGCTCGCGTCGAGAGCCCGACCACGGGGGCCGCCGTGGTGCCCTGCAGGGGCGGCCCCTCCGGCCTTGCCCCAGTGGGGTCAAGCGAAGGCCCCACGCCTCGGCTTCCCGGATGGATCCCGAACAGGCGACAACCACCCCGGTGTCTTCGGACGCCCCGCCCCGGGGCCAAGCGCCCGAACGACGCTGAATTGTGGAGAGCCACCCGCCGGACTCGAACCGGCGACCTACTGATTACGAATCAGTTGCTCTCCCAACTGAGCTAGGGTGGCGCGGGCGTTGCAGCCGTACCCGACGTGCGCGTGGGCGGCAACACTATGGCGGGCCCCGCCGCGGTCGCCGTTGGCGCGGGCCATGCTCGGCTGCGTGCGGCCGGGGCCCCGGTGCGCTCAGCCGGCGTCGGGGCCCGCTCTCGACGCGGCGCGGGCGGGCCGGAAGATCAGCAGGTCCTGGCGTTCGAGCGATTTCTCGCGCAGCAACATGTAGCCGGCGGCCGACATTTCGTCGCGGATGCGCACGGCTGCGGTGCCATGGCGGAACAGTCGGACGAACGTGTTTGCGTCGGGGTGGTACTCGAGGATCGCGACCCGACCGCCGGGCCGCAGCGCTGCCAGGAGCCGTGCGAAGTACCGCACCGGATCGGGCAGATGGTGGTAGGTGTTGCTGACGAAGACGAGATCGATCGAGTTCGGGGCGAGTCCCGCATGGTTCGGGTCGGCCGTCACGATCGTCACGTTGCGAATGTCCTCTTCCGCGAGTCGCGTTCCAAGGAGAGCGTTCATGGTGGGATCGACGTCCACCGCGAAGACCTTGCCCGCGGGTCCCGTGGCGCGACCGAGGCGACCCGTGAAGTAGCCACCACCCGAGCCCAGATCGACCAGCGTGCTGCCCGGGGTGATGTCGAGCAGCGAAATTACCTCGGCCGGCTTCTGCCAGGTGTCGCGATCCTCGGGCTCGTAGGCCGCCTTCTTCGCGGCGGCGGAGCAGCCGGCGATCGCCAGCAGGGTCGCGAGCAGGGGGGCCAGCAGGCGGCGCGTCCGGACGCTGCGGGTGAATCCAGTGAAGCCTTGCATCTCCTGGCCCATAAGATGTCGGTAGGATTGTCGCCAACGGAGGGACGGCCGCAGGGGGGGGCACGGGGCGATTCTCACGCGGGGTGGTGCTGCGGCCTCGGCCGAAGCGTCGCGCGGGCGGTCGCAGCGGTGGTGCCAGGGCGATTCTCGTATGGACGCGCCAGCGCGCCGCTCGTGGCGACGGCGTGGTGGCGGATCTGGGCGGCCGGTTGGCGCGTCGCATCGCGCCTCATGCTCAGGGATCCACGAATCCCGGGGGCCGCGAGTCCGTTCAGACCAGAGCCGTCGCCGCAGGCATCGCCCCGCGCTCAGGGATCCAGGAACGTCACCTCAGAAAACGTTGCTGCTTGCCCGGCGGGGCGACCTTCGGGACTGACCACGGCCCACACCGTGGCCCGGTCGATGCGGAAACGTCGGCCGCGGCTCGACACACGAATGCCGGTGTAGTCGTCGACAAAGCCCTCGCGTGCGACCCGCTCCAGCAGACGCTCTCGGGCGGCGCGCTCCGCAGCTTCCGCCGTCTCGCGCGAGGGCGTCCCGATCAGGCGCGGCCAGCTCATCTCCCAGAGTTCGAGGGCCCTCTGGTTACCATAGTTGAGACAGGGCGGATCGGCCGTGTCGTGCGACACCACCACGAACGGAGCGCGATAGAGGGCACCAGCGATGCCCGTCGTGTCACCGGCCGCGTGCAGCAGCGGCCGGCCGACCATGCGCTGATAGGACTCGACGAGCAGGCAGGCGTGAGCCACCAGTCGCGGTTCAATCCAAGGCTGCATCGTGCGAGGCACGGGGGCGCTTTAGTGGCGTGCGCGGCGGGTCGCACGGCAGCGTCGGCGCTTCTGGAAGAAGCTGCGACGGCGTCCCGGTGTTCTCATCCGGGAGCTCGGGGGTGGCGAAATCGGCCCGGGGGTCGGCGGGCACGGGTGCTGTCGGCGCGGCTTCCCGCAGGAGAACCTCGAGCGATTCGACGAAACCGCTCGCGGCGAGGGTGGCGAGGTCGTGGCGACAGGCCTTCTCGTCCCGGCGCAGGCGTTGCCCGCGCAGGGCGTGCAGCCGTTGCACTTCGGCTGCGAGGAGAGGGCGTGAGGATTCGCGCACCGTGCCGCCGACCTCGGCCAGAAGAGCGACCAGAATAGAATCATCGTGCAGGCCGCCGAGGTGATCCTGCAACTGCCGCAGGGCGACCAGGGCCTCCCCGGCAGCGTCTCCGAGTCCGGGCTTGAGGATTTCGATCCGGTAGCGCAGACGCTTGGCGTCGATTCGCGTCGCGTGCAGGATGTCGAGAGCCTCGGCACTGCCGACCTCGGCGCGCATCTCGGCCGCGGCGACGATCCTTCGCGCGGCCGTTAGCAGCTCGGGGCTAACCGCCGCGGCCAGGGTGACGAAGGGCAGCGCGCTCGCCGAAACCGCGAGGTGTTCCCGTGGCAGGGCCTCGAGTGTCTGCCGCAGGCGGTCGAGATCGACTGCCGCGAAGGCGCGAATCATGCGCCGCCGTGCCTTGCGGCGCTTCTTGACGAGACACGCGCTCACTTCCTCGATGGCGAGTCGTCGCTCCGGCGTGGTGCGGTCGCCGGCCTGGCTGAGCTGGAGCAACGCCACGTCGATTTCGCGCGTCCGCCCGAGTGCTCGCCCGAGACGTCGCAGGTGGCAACCCACCTGGTCTGCGCTAGCTGGCGCCATCCAGGGCGCGAAGACCTCGAGGGCGGCGCGCAGTCGTCGCGTGGCCACGCGCATATCATGGACGCCTTCGGGGTCGCGGCCGTCGAGCGCGGCCGCGAGGCAATCGAAGAGACGTTTACATTGCTTGTCAAGCCAGGTCGTGGCGCAAGCGCCCAGCGTCGGAGCCCGCCCCGGTGTGGGCGCACGCGGCGTCGGAGGCATCACGAATGCCCGGGTTCCCCGCGGCGGGCGATGCGGCCGCTATTCGCAGGCGTACGCTGTGTCGGAGCCGTCATGAATCCCTGGGGCCGAGGCGAATGGCCGGATCAGTGAGCGGGACTGCCGGGGCGGCTGGCACAGAGTTCGGCGAACGAGGAACGCAGAGAGGTCTCGAGGATTTCGGGCTGTGGTAGCGCTTCCTCGTCCACGGTGAACGAGACGCCGAGCCTCCCGTCGCGCGGCAGCGCGCCGATCGTGAGAGCGCAGTCCCGTGTCGAGCCGACGATCGGGTAGAGGCGCTCGATCCGGGCGCCAGCAATAGTCTGCGGTTCCTGGCGCGGGGCCTCGACGCGGATGCTCAGGGCGAACGACGCGCCAAAGATCGGGCGCGCCAGCCAGGAGAGGGTTCGCGGCAGAGCCGTGAGTCCGGCGGCGAGTGCGCCGACGACGGGCTGGTCGCGCTCGAGCAGTCGGCCCGCGAGCGAGGTGTGGATGCGTTCGGCGCGTGCGAGCGGGCTCAGGTGGCCCAGCGGCAGCAGGAGTTCCGTCGTGCCGAGGTCGGGCAAGCCGACTCTTGCTGCGACCACGTCCGGGACCGTGACGCCGCGATCGCTCTCAAGGCGCGCCAGTGCGCTGCTGGTGCCGGCGAGGACGAGAGTTCCGACGCTGGTCCTCATGCCGGCGCCCAGAGCTTCGAGTGCGCCGAGCGGCAGGTCGAAAGCCCCGACCCGACGCCTGCCGCCGACGGGCCACGCCAGTCCCCCGGCCGTGGGCGCGGCGGCGCGCTCATTGAGCGAGAGCCCGAGCGAACGTGCGACCTCGAGCGCGTGGCCGGCCAGCGCCGCCCCGGCGGCCGAGGCGTCACGCGCACGAGAGAAGAGCAGGTCCGGTGTCGGCAGCTCCGAGACGGCTCCGCGAAGTCGCTCGAGCGGCCCGTCGAGGAGGCCCAGCGCGTTGCCGAGCGCGCCGCGTGCGCGATCGAGGGCCCAGCCGGGCAGCGCCAGGAGTCCCGCGTCCTCGACCGCGGGCTCGCTCTCGTCCGCGCAGGCGCGTGCCAGGTTCTCCAGCAGGCCAACCGCCCCGCCGGCCTCGCGTTCGAGCGTGGCCGAGACCTTGAGGAGCAGTGCCGCGCCTTCCGGCAGGGCAAAACAGTGCAACTCCCAGAGCGGCCGGTGCGGAGCGAGAGGCGATGCCAAGCGCGTCTCGATCGTTCGCGCGAGGAAGCGCCGGTCGGCGACCTGCTCCCAGCGCAGATGATAGGGCGGGTCGAAATGCTCGATCGGCAGGACGCCGTGGCGGGTCGTACGGAGGCTCGGTTGGTCGGCGGCGAGCCTTGCTATGCCGCGCAGCAGGAGTGCGGCGTTGGGCCGTGAACCGAGGTGGGCAATCACTCCGGCATGGGCCATGGGGATAGCAGTCTCGCCCCTTGCGTGTGCGTTGCGTGGCTCACGTTGCCGCGCGAGATCGTCTCCGTCTGCCGCCATTCCCCTGCTCTCCGCCTGCCGCTGAACCAGGCCGACCTGCTGCCTGTTCGGCGGAAGATACTCCAATGCTTCGAGCGAGGCGATAGGGGCTGGGGAGAATCGAGGAGATCTCCGGAAGACGTCTGCCCGAGGCGCTGGGCCTCATGGACACAGCGGTTTCGATCGTCCTGGATCGGGCCGCGGGCTGGCCGTGGCGAGGTGCGCCAGCCCGCGCATCGGGAGGATCCCTCAGCGGGACTCTCGTGTCTCGTCAAGGATTGTCGCCATCTCCGCCTTGCCCCGCGCGGAGCACGGCGGTGCTCGCCGGGGGCGACGTGCGCTATCAAGTCTTATTGCCGCGCCCGGTGCGGCGCAGCTCGGCGACCGCCCGCCGGACGTCCTGGACGCGATCGCGGGCACAGACCAGCACCGCATCGGCCGTCGCGGCGACGACCAGATCGCGCACGCCGACCAGTGCCAGCGCGATCTGGTCGGGCCCGGCTTCGTTGTAGACGATGCAGTCACGGCTCTCGATCAGGACGGGGTCTCCGGTCGCGACGTTGCCCTGCGGATCGCATTCGCGGGTGCGGGAGAGCGCGTCCCAGGCACCGACGTCGTCCCAGGCAAACGATGCCGGGATGACGTGTACGTTGGCCGCGCGTTCCATCAGGCCCACGTCGATCGAGGTGTCGTCGAGCGCCGAGAAACAGGAGAGCAAGCCTGAATGGTTTGCGCTCGCGATGGCGGTGGTGAGCACCGGCAGTGCGGTGGCGAGCGCCGGCATGTGCTTGATGAAGCCCTGGGTGAGGGTGTCGGTGCGCCAGAAGAACATGCCGCTGTTCCAGAGGTGGTGGCCGGAGATCGCGAACTCGCGCGCGGTGGCGAGGTCGGGCTTCTCGCGGAATCGGGCGACGGGTCGGACGTCGGCAGGGCTCGGAGCGCCGCTGGCGGGAGCAAGCTTCGTCTCGATCTCGATGTAGCCGTAGCCGGTCTCGGGCCGCGTCGGCCGGACGCCGATCGTGACGAGGGCGTCGTTGCTCTCGGCAAAGGTGAGGGCTGCATCCACCGTCTGCCGGAAGCGTTCGGGGTCGGCGATCTTGTGATCGGCGGTGAGCACGGCCATCGCCACGGGTGCGTCGCCGTAGCGATGGCGCAGGTGGGCTGTGGCGAGGGCCAAACAGGCGGCGGTGTTGCGCTTGGCCGGTTCGGCGATGACATTCTCGGGCGGAATCTCGGGCAGGCCCCGCCGGATGGGTTCGGCGAGGATCTCGTTGGTGGCGATCAACACCCGCTCGGGCGGGATCAGCGGAGCGATCCGGTCGATCGCCTCGCCGAGCATCGTGCGCTCGGGGTCGGTGAGGCGCAGGAGCTGCTTCGGGCGAGCCTGGCGGCTGGCCGGCCAGAAGCGCTCGCCCGAGCCCCCGGCCATGATCACGGCGTAGCGTTGCATGGGTCGTCCTCTCGGGGGCGTGCCTTGTTGGCGTCTCTCGTGCGGTCGCGGCCTTCCCCGTCCGCGAGCGAGGTTCTCCTTGGCTCGGCGGAGCACGCCACGCAAGCGCTGGGCGCTCCGCGTGGCGGGGCCGGCGACGCCAGTCCGCCGGGCTTCGCCGTGGCGTCGGAGCCGGCTCGTCCAGGCAAGCGAGTCCGGCGGGAGGAGTCCTTTCTTGAGTGCTCTGCGCTTGACGAACGCGGGGGCTTGGCGCAGGCTGTCCCGCGCATGGCCTTCCATCGATCGGAGCGACTCCTTCTCGGCGCACGGACGCGGCGTCTGTTGGCTCCGCTGGGGCTGCTGCTGGTTCTGGGCGGGGCGACGTTGCCGCCTGCCGACGCGGCCTCTCCCCGCGCGGGGACCGCCACCCCCGCCGCGTCAACGAAGATCACACCCGCTCCCCGCTACCGTCCGCGGAGTGGTGTCGTCGAGCGCGTTTTCGACGGCGACTCGATGCTGATCGCGAGCGAGGGCCGGGTGGTGCATGTTCGCCTCTACGGCGTCGACTGCCCGGAGAAGGGCCAGTCCTATGCGAAGAAAGCCCGGTCACGGACGCGGGCCCTCATGGCCGGACGGCGGGTTCGCATCGAGCAACGCGTGGCGTCCGATCGCTACGGCCGTGTCATCGCCGAGGTCTTCCTGCCCAACGGGCGCAGTATCGGGCGGGTGCTCGTGCGCGAGGGGTTGGCCTGGCACTACCGCAAATACGCCCCGCAGGATCGCGATCTGGCGCAGCGCGAGAAGCGCGCCCGCGCCGAGCATCGGGGCCTGTGGTCGCGGCCGCACCCCGTCGCACCCTGGATTTATCGCCATCGCGTCGAGTGAGTGGCTCCGCGACTCGGGCCGAGTGTGTGGATGGGGCTACGGCGCGGAGCAGGGCCGTGGTTTGGACCGAGCGAGTGCCCGAGTGCTGCGGCCGAACGGAGACTGCGGGGCCGGCAAGCGGTCCGGGCCCGTCGAGCGAGTGCCCGCGGCTCGGGCCGAGTGGGTCCCGGAGTGGGCCGGCCGCGTCTCGCGTGGCGGGGGCTCGTGCCCTTGTCTTGGCTCGCCCGCCGGCGCATCAGGAAGGGAGAAGGCGTGCTGCCACGACTTGACGGGTGTGCGCGTCCGGGGAGGTGCTGCGATGAGCGGAGCTGGAGTTCTGGCCTATGCTGTTGTGGCGTATGCGGCGTTTCTGGCCACGGTTCTCTGGGCGATCGGCTTTGTTGGTAATTTTGCAGGACTGACGTCGATCGACATCGGGCCCGCCGAGCCCCTGGGGGCCGCGCTGGCGATCGACACCGGGCTGCTGATGCTCTTCGGTCTCCAGCACAGCGTGATGGCACGCAAAGGTTTCAAGGCGTGGCTCGTGGGCTTGGCGCCGCGGCCCGCCGAGCGCTCGACCTACGTGCTGGCGTCGAGCCTCGTGTTGGCGGCCGTGCTCTGGCAGTGGCGTCCGATCGGTGGAGCGATCTGGCAGGTCGAGGCGCCCGAAGCCGTGGCTCTGATCACGGGACTCTTCTGGGCGGGCTGGGGGCTGGTGCTGGTCTCGACCTTCCTGATCGATCACTTCGATCTCTTCGGCCTGCGTCAGGCCTGGCTCCACTACCGGGGCCGGCAGTACACGCCGAGTCCGTTCCAGATGCCGGGCATCTACCGCTTCGTGAGGCACCCGACGATGACCGGTTTCATGATCGCTTTCTGGGCGACGCCGACCATGACCGCCGGGCACCTGCTCTTTGCCACTGTGACCACGCTCTACATCGAAGTGGCCGTGCGCTTCGAGGAGCGCGATCTCGTGGCGAGCCACGGCGCTTCCTACGAGGAGTACCGCGCCCGGACCGGTCGTTTCCTGCCGCGCATCGGCCGCGTCCTGCCGCATCCCCCGGCCGTACCGCTACCGCATTGAGTTTGACCGAGGGCTCTCGCGCGTCCCGGTGGGTCCGCGGCAGGGATCCTCCGGCGCTCTCGCTCCGGAGGCCGGTAGGTCAATCCTCGCCGCGAGCGCCGAAGGCCAGGATGCGGGCGACAGCTTCGGCGCAATTGCCGGGATCAAGGATCGTCAATACCGGTGTCTGGCTCGGCATCTGCAAGGTCGAGTGGATGTTGACCAGCATATCGGTCCGGTCCGCGAAGGGCGGGCAAGCGAGGGTGGGGAAGCTCGAGTTGGCGGCGACGAAGCCCGAGAGTGCGTTCGACCGGCCGGCGATCGTCACGTAGACGATGTGTTTCGCCGAGGCGTAGCGCTCGAGGACGTCGAGCACGAGTTTCGGCTGCTTGTGGGCGGAGCACGCATGTTGCTCCCACGCGATGCCGAGTTCGCTCAGACGTTCGGTAATCCTGTTCGCCCAGGGCTCGTCTGCGGTCGAGCCCATCAAAATCACGGCCTTCATAGCCACCTCTGGAGGTTCTGTTGGATGCGTTCCATCACGGGCTGGTCCATGTCCGGGAACGGGAACGGTTCCCCCGTGATCTTCTCGTAGAGAAAGACGTAGCGGCGCGACAGCTCCGTGACCAGCTCGGTCGGCGCTTCGGGTAGCTCGGGATCGTTGTAGGGATCGCAGTGCTCGCGGAACCAGAGCCGCAGGAACTCTTTATCGACGTTCTCGGGCTCGAGACCGGCGGCGGTGCGCTCGCGATAGGAATCGGCGAGCCAGTAGCGGCTCGAATCGGGGGTGTGGATCTCGTCGACCAGCGTGATGCGTCCCTCGGCGTCGCGCCCCAGTTCGTATTTCGTGTCGACCAGGATCAGTCCGTGGGCTGCTGCCACCTGCTGGCCGTAGGCAAAGAGTTCGAGCGCGATTGCGCTGCAGCGCTCCCAATCCGCCGCCCCCATCCAGCCTTCGGAGACGATCTCGTCGGGCGCGATCGCCCGGTCGTGATCGGCCTCCTTGGTGGTCGGCGTGAGCAGGTTGCATTCCAACTTCTGATTTTTGATGAGACCGTCGGGCAGGTCGTGGCCGCAGTAGCGTCGGTCGCCGCGCTGGTAGTGGGTCCAGAGCGAAGTGCTGGTGGTGCCCGTGATGTAGCCTCGAACCACGAACTCGATCGGGAAGACCTCGCAGCGGCGCGCGATCGTGACGTTCGGGTCGGGGATGGCCTCGACGTGGTTCGGGACGATGTGGCGCGTGCGCTCGAACCACCACGCGCTGGTCAGGTTGAGCACCGCGCCCTTGAAGGGAATCGCGGCCAGCACGCGGTCGAACGCGCTCTGGCGGTCGGTTGTGATGAGGGCCAGTCGATCGCCGAGTTCGTAACGATCGCGCACTTTTCCGGGAATCTTCCGACCGCGGGGCAGGGCGGTGTCGACGAGGCAATGGCCGAGCTGGGCGCGGATCCGTCCGGCATAGGATTCTGGTGTGGTCATCGATGCAGCCTGCATGGCAAGGGCTCCCTCCGGTCCCTTCACGGTCCGGCGCGAGCCGAGGGACTATCAATCGCGGCGGGTGGAGCAAGCGGCGGCGTATAGAAGCGACAACAGCGGCTGCGGCTCCCGCCACGGCCCGAAGCGCGGTTGCCCTGTCGCGACCACAGCGGTGCGGCCGTCGTCAGAGACCCGCGGTTCCCGCCGTGGCCCCAAGCGTACGGTTGCGCTGTGGCGACCGGCAGGTGTCGCTCAGGTCGGCTGCCGCGGCACCCGCGGTGCGGTTGCCCTGCAGCGACAGGCAGGCGCGGCCGCAGCGACGACCGTGCCGCTTCAGCCGTGTGGCTCAGGTGTCGCGCCCCGCAGGGGAGAGCCGAGCGGGTCGGAGCACAGGTCGGTGACCGGGCGGCCGGCGGCCTGATCGACGGCCCGCACGAGCCATTCGAGGCGATCGTTGCCCCAGAATCGCTGGCCGCGGAAGACGAAAGCGGGGACGCCGAAGAGGCCGAGCTTGACGAAGTCGAGGAGTCCGGCCTTGACCTGGTCGTGGCGCGCCGGCGAGTCCGCCGCTTCGAGCACGAGACCCGGCGCAAGGCCGGCGGCTTCGGCCACGCCGGCCAGCACGAGGTCGTCGGCGAGATCGCACGAATGTTGAAAGCGCGCGCGGTAGGCCTCTTCGATGAAGGCCGCCGCTCGGCCCGCGTCGCGCGCGGCGAGGAAGGCGGCGTGCGGCCGCATCCAGACGGTGTCGCGCGTGGCGGGCTGGTGGATCTCGAGCCCGTAGGCGGTGGCGAAGCGTGCCACGTCCTCGAAGGCGTAGTTCAGGCGCCGGGGGTCTGCCGAAATGACGGGTTCGGGTGCCCCCGGCGGCGGGAAAACGGGGATGTACTCGAGTGTGATCCCCGGCAGGCGTTCCTTCACCCGCTCGAGCCGGTGGCAGCCCATCCACGAGTACGGGCTGCGGAACGAAAAGAAGACCTCGACACGCTCGTCCATCACGATTTCTCCGCGACTGCCGGAACCGGCACTCCCCGGCGCTATCACCGCGACCACGGTGATGCACCACCGCGCAGCCGTCGCGCGGCGGGCGACGTTCGCGGTTCTGTGCGGCGCGTTACGGGTCCGTTGGTTCGTCGGGTTCGGCGAAGGGCGCGTGCAGGTGACGGCGGAAGATCTCCTGCGCTCCGGGGCTGCCGAGCAGACGTGTCGTGCGGCGCGCGATCTGCCAGCCCCCCGCGCGGCGTTCGAGTTCGAAGCGGTTGCAGCTTAGCCGCAGCAAACGGAACTCCGCGTCGCGGTGGAGGTAGATCCGTGAGTAGGCGGTCGCCACCGCGCGCTCGCCGTCGATCTCGATGAGGGCTGGGCCGATGGTATGCGCGCACTCCGGCAGCAGTGCGCGATGGCGCGCGCCCTCGACCATCGCGCGGACCCCCGCGCGCCCCTCCATCACGAACGAGCGGTCCACGTCGTAGACGGTGTCCTCGGTGAAGAGTCGGGCCGTTTCTGCGGCATCGCCCGTGTCGACGGCGAGTCCGTAGCGCACGATTTGGCGGTGGATCGCGAGCTCGTCCTCGAGGCGTTGCACGCGCGCTTCGAGAGTTGCCAGCCGGGTCTCCAGGGCCGGCGCTCGCGGCGGGGGGGAGGGCGGAATCGCCACACCGGTCCCGGTCGAGGGCTCGCCGGCTGTGGCGTCAAGAACTGGGTGGCGTTTCTTGCGTGAGGGAGAAGGACTCCGTTTCATGGCGATTCGCCTCTGCCGACGACCGAGCCGGCGCGGTCAGCGCATCTCGGCCCCGGCCGTGACGTTGATGTTCTGCCCGGTGATCGCCGAGGCCGCGTCGGAGGCGAGGTAGAGGGAGAGGTCGGCGATCTCCTGCGGCTCGATGGCGCTGTGCCGGGGGATCTCGGCGAGAAGACCGGCCCGGACGTCCTGTTCGGATCGCCCGCTCTCGCCGGCGGTCCGTTGGATCCAGCGCTCGACCAGCTCGCCCGCGACCAACCCGATGACCAGCGTGTTGACGCGGATCCGATGCTCGCTGACCTCGTGCGCGAGCGTCTGGGCCAGCGGGATCAGGCCCATTTTCGCCACGGCGTAGTGCGCCTTGCGCGGCCGGATCTTCTTGGCCGCCGCCGAGGACATGAACTGCACGTTGCCGGAGCGCTGTGGAATCATGGCCTGACCAAGCGCCTCGCGCGTCATCAGCATCGGCCCGGTCAGGTTGATCGCAATCGTCAGGTTCCAGTTCTCCAGATCCATCTCGACGACGCGCTGGTCAGTGCCCGGAATCGCGGCGTTGTTGATCAGGACGTCGAGTCGGCCGAAGCGCTCGAGCGTGCGGGCGACGATCGCCCGGCAGTCCTCCTCGCGCGCCACGTCGGTGGGGACCACCAGCGCCGTGCCCCCCGCCGCCGTGACCAGGGCGGCGGTTTCCTCGAGCAGATCGCGTCGGCGCGCCCCGAGCACGACCTGCGCGCCTTCGCGGGCCCACGCGATCGCCAGAACCCGTCCGATGCCGGTCCCCGCGCCGGTGATCAGCGCGACGCGGCCGGCGAAGCGTTGCGGGTTCATGAACCCGTTCCGAGCGGTGGCGCCGTCGTCGACGATCGGGCCATGCTAAGCCGTCTTCGGGCGCGGCGGCATCGGATTCGGGACGTCGAGACCGAGCGTGCGCGAGAAGATCATGGCGATCTCCTCGGGTGTCCAGCGCTCGGGCCGCGAGATGGTGCGATGCGGCGTCGGGTCGCTGAGGCGCGACACCAGCCCGGCAGTCACCATGAAGATCTGACCATTGACGTCGCAGGCGGCGTCGGTCGCGAGCCAGGCGACCGTCGGGGCGATGTCGTCAGCCTCGCCGAAGAGCGGGCGCGGCCCGGTGCGGGGCACTGCGATGCCGGCGGCGACTTTCTTGTCGGTCGCGGCCTGCGGGATGCTCGCGATCATCCGGGTGTGGGCGGCAGGAGCGATCCCGTTGACAGTGATGCCGTACTTGCCAACCTCGCGCGCGACGACGCGGATCATGCCGGCGATCCCGTCCTTGGCAGCACCGTAGTTGGCCTGGCCGGGATTGCCATAGAGGCCCGAGGTCGAGGTGAAGGAGATGATGCGTCCGCCCTTCTGTTCCTTCATGCGACGGGTGGCGTGATGCGTGCAGTTCCACGTGCCTTTGAGGTGGACCTCGATCACCGCGTCCCACTCCGCTTCCGACATGTTGAAGATCATCCGGTCGCGCAGGATGCCGGCGAGGTTGACGAGGAGGTCGATGCGCCCGAATTCGCGCACCGCGGTGTCGATGATCTGCCCGGCGCCCGCGAAGTCGGAGACCGAGTCGCCGTTACTCGCGGCGGCGCCGCCGGCGGCGCGGATCTCCAGGACGACCTGATCGGCGACGCGCGACTCGTTTCCCGAGCCGTCGACGTCGCAGCCGAGATCGTTCACGACGACCGCGGCCCCCTGCTGTGCCAGCAGGAGGGCGACGCCCCGCCCGATGCCCCGGCCGGCCCCGGTGACGACGGCGACCTTGCCCTTCAGATGTCGCTTCATCGCCTGCTCCCCTCGTCGGCGCGGGGCGGGGCGGGATTGGCCACGCCCCGCATCAAGCCCTCGGGTGCTGCCGCCAGCAACTCGTCCACAGTCCAGCGGCCGTCCTTGAAGATGCTCGCCACCGGTCGCGGTGCTTCGACCCGCGAGTAGGAGGTGCCGGTACACAGAAATACCTGGCCATTGACGTTGCCGGCGTCCTCGCTCGCCAGATAGACCGCCAGCGGCGCGACGTCGTCGGGGCTCAGGTTCTCGATGTCGCCGACGCCACGATCCTCGCGCACGATGCCCTGCTGGCGGCGGATGTCACGCGCCCGGAGATAGGCCGGGGTCAGCGTCATGCGCGTTCCGGCGACAGGAGAGAGCGAGTTGACGGTGATGCCGTAGCGGCCGAGGTCACGCGCGCAGACCTTGGTGAAGCCGGCGATACCGCTCTTGGCGGAGCCGTAGTTCGACTGGCCGGGGTTGCCGAAGAGGCCCGCCCCGGAGGTGAAGGTGAGGATGCGCCCGTAACCGCGCTCGCGCATCGTGCCGACGGCGACCCGCACGCAGGTGAAGGTGCCCTTGAGGTGGGTTGCGACGACGGCGTCAAATTCCACCTCGGTCATGTTGAAGATCATCCGGTCGCGCAGGATGCCGGCGCAGGTGACGAGGATGTCGATCGTGCCGTAGGTGTCGAGTGCAGTGCCGATGATGCGCTGCGCCCCCTGCATCGTGGCGACGCTCTCGGCGCAGGCCACGGCATGGCCCCCGGCGGCTCCGATCGCGGCGACGACCTCGTCGGCAGGCTCGGACGAGGGCTCGGCACCATCGCTCGAGACCCCGTAATCATTGACGACCACCCTGGCGCCGTGAGCCGCCATGAGCAGGGCGATCCCGCGGCCGATGCCACGACCGGCCCCGGTGACGACGGCAACCCGCCCTTCGAGCATCCCTGCCACGCGCTACCTCCTGTTCCTTCGAGTCGATGGAGCAACCGGCAGTTAGTGGGGGCGGGGTGGCTTGGTCAACCTCCGCCCGCATCATGCGTTCCCGGCCCTCGTGCGGCGCCGCTGGCCCGGCCGTCGCGAGGGCTTCGATTGTCTGAGCCGCGGGCTTCGGATAGCCAGAACATCTCGAGGAGGAGCAGGACGGATGATGACGATGCGTGGGGTGGTCGCGGCGGTACTGGTGGGGGTGCTCTCGGGCGGGTCGGCGTGCGCTCCGGCCCGGGTGAACAAGAGCGGCGCGCAGGCGACGGCGCAGGCCCCGGAATCGCAGCAGGTCCCCGCCCTGCACATCCCCTACGACCCGGCCTATCCGAAGTACGTCGTGACGGTCGAGCCGCTCCGTCTGGCACCCATCGAGTCGCAGGCGTCGATGCCACGGGACGCAGGTCGCGTGCATTACGGGTACGGAGCCTGGGGCTGGATCCTGCCGCAGGGGCCCGACGCCGACACGATGACCGCACCGCCCACGCGCATGTCGAGCGAGATCGGCAGCGGCACCGGTGCCCAGCTCGAGTCCGCACTCACCAACGTCGGCAACCTCGTCGTGATCGACTATGATTTCTACCAGCAGAATCAGGGCAACCCGGGCAAGCTGGTCGGCAAGGGCGAGCGCGGGCCCTTCATCATCCGCGGCAGCGTGACCGAGTTCAGCGAGGTCGCCGAGGCCGAGAGTTCGGGCACCGGGGGATCGCTGGGCGCGCTCGGCGCAGCACTGGCCATCGGTGGCGCGATCGGTGGCAGTGATGTCGCGACCTACACCGGCGCGGGACTGGCCCTGGCCAACCCGACCTATAAAAATACGACGGCTCGGCGGACGGGATCGGTCGGCATGGACCTCAAGGTCGTCGATGCGCGCAACGGACGTCTGCTCGGGGGTCTGGTCGCCAACGGCACGTTCACTTCCGAGAGCGCGGCCAACGGCTTCTCGCTCTTCGGCTTCGGCACGGCGAGCAACGCGTTTGCCGCCAGCGCGCTCGGTCAAGCGACGCGCTCGGCGATGAACTCGGCCACCGAGCAGATCACCCAGAAGCTCGAACGCGCCGTTCATTAGGGCGGAGTAGGGACGGATGTCGGCGCGTACGGGGGCGATTGCGGCCGCGGCCCTGGCGGTGCTCCTGCTGGTTCTGCTGCCGCTCGCGTTGCACCTGGGCCTGCGCGCGCACTCGGACTTTGAACTTTTGCTTGGCGACGATCCCGGCCCCCCGGGGAACGCGCTGGCGCTGGCATTGGCTCTGGTCATCGACCATGAACTCGACGGCACGACCGGCTGGCGCCCGAACGACCTCGTGATCTGGGGCCCGGCGGCCGCCGACAATAATTCAAATCGCCAGCTCGGCATCCTGCAGGGCCTGCGCGAGACGGTGCGGGTCTTCAAGGACCACCTCACCAAGGTCTCGAGCGAGAACTACGATGACAACCTGGTCGAGGCCGACAACCTGCTGCGCAACGATCCGACCAAATGGATGCTGCCCTCGGCCGAGAGCCGCTACCGCGACGCCGCCGGTGCCCTGCGGAGCTATGCGGCCGGGCTCTCTGGCGAACCGGCGCGTTCACGGCCGATCAACGTCCGTACGATCGAGCTGATGCGGCTGGTGCAGGCGTGGACCGACCTGCTGGGGGCCGCGCACGCGGATCTCTACCGTGACGATATCGGCTTCTTCGAGACCGACGACGTCTACTACCGTGCGACCGGCCGCTGCCACACGCTCGCGTATGCGGTCGCGGCGATCGAGGTCGACTATCGGGGTGAGCTCGATCGCCGGCCGGTTCTGACGCAGCTCCTCGAGGAGGTGCGGGTGCCGCTCCAGGCCTGCGCCCGCGCGAAGCCGCTGGTCGTGCTGGCCGGGCACGACACGAGCCTGCGCGCGAACCATCTGCGCAACCTCGATGCGCACGTCGTCGAGGCGCGACAGAAGCTCTATTCGGTACGCGACGAGCTCGAGAAGTAGTCCGGCGTCATTTGCCGATCGCGAACGCGAGCAGCCCCGTCATGGCGACGGCGAAGTAGCCGGCCAGCACGGCCGCACCGGCGTAGTCCTTCGCCATGCGCTGGCCGAAGGTCAGGCAGAGCAGGGCCACGGTCGAGGCGCCGAGCCCCCATCGCGCAAGGAAGCCGCCGGAGGCGAAGCTGAGCGTCACGACGCCCAGCGTGCACAACACACCGGCCGCGAGTTCGAGGGCCGCCAGCGCCCAGAAGAGGGGCCCGATGATCCCCTGGAGGCTGGGTGCCTGTTTGAACTGCTCCTGGAAGTACGCGATGTTGCCATCGCTGTCGGCGAATTTGTTGAGCCCTGATTGCAGGAAGATCAGGGCGAAGAACGCCGTGACGGCGAAGCGCGCGAACACCAGCACGCTGCGTTCCGCGACGAGATCACCTACCGTTTCCATTGCTTTCCTCCCGCGGCCCGAGCCGCCGCTGTCGCGCGTTCGTTACCCGCTCCCCGGTCCCGAGGTCAACCGCGTGACGGCTCGGGCCGCAGCCAGGAGACGCGGGTTGGCATGGCCTCGCCGCCACGGTGCCGCCCCCCCGGGTTGCTCAGGGCACGACGTGGACGACGAGGTCGGTGGGGAAGCTGTTCAAGCGCGCTTCGGTGCTCGAGAAAGGCTTGTTCGCGAGCCCTCCGTCGGCGCCAACTTCGTAGGCATCGACCCGGCCGTAGCCGGCGAGCGAAACCAGCAACGTGGTGCGAGGCCCGCCGGTGGTCGTCATCGACACCAGGGCGAGGCCAGTCGGATACGAGGGGGTGCTCTCGAAGGTGCGGCCGCCGTTGTCGACGATATTGCCGCCGGCATCGAGACCGAACCAATCGATTCGGCCGAGCTGGTAGGCGGCGGCGTAGAGGATCGTGCGCTCGGGATTGACGAGGAACCGGTCGAACTGGCCGGCGATCTTGTAGGTCGTGGTGGTGCGCTCGTTGCCGAGTACGCCGTCAGGCGGGATCGGCCGGCCGGTGATCTGGTTCTTGCTGAGTTCGTTGGCCAGCAGCATCGCGCCGGGAGTCATCGCGGGACCCGGGAGGATCGGCAGAACGGAGAGCTGGGTCGGAGCGCCCGCATCGAAGGCCGGAGGCGAGGGGCTCGGCGAGGGTGTGGGCTGGCCGATCGGGCTCGGCGAAGGCGTCGGCGAGGGGGTAGGTGTGGGCTCCCCGATTGGCGACGGCGTCGGTGCGACATCGGGGAGACCGCCGTCGGCGCCGAGATCGAAGCGCACGATCGAATTGATGCCGGCGTCGCTCACGAAGGCGTAGGTCTCGGTCAGCGCCGCTCCCTGGAAGAGGATCGAGTTCGGATAGTTGGCTTGGCTCGAAGCGTAGGGGGGCAAGCCACCCTCGGGGCCGAGATCGAAGGCGGCGAGTCGAGTGGGTGCGAGCAAATCGCCGGGGATCCCGCCTTCGACGGCGTAGAGGATCCACTGGCCGCTCTCGGCCTGTTGCACGATGAGGTCGGCCACGCCCGCGTCGGGTCGCGGTGCGGTTGCACAGGGCGGCGCCAGACCCGCCGAGGTTCCGCTGCAGAGCGAACTCAAGGTGCCCGCTGAAGCATCGAAGGCCAGCACCTGGCTCGGCGTGGCGACGTAAAGCACGGGCAGAGCGGGGTGCATGATGACATCGACGGGGTTGGTCACCGGGATGGTCTGGAGTGGGGCGCCCCCGGCGAGGAGTCCGTCGTTGCCGATGCGGTAGACGCTGATCGCGCCGCCGCTGGTTTCGAGTTCGGGTGACGTGCCCTCGGCGACGTAGAGGTAGACTTCGCTCGAGCCGGGTGCGGCCGTGGGCGCCGGCGGCAGCTCCTGGCTCGGGCCACTTACGCAGCCCGCGAGACTGGCGACCCCGACCAGCACGATCCATGAACGCATTGCGGGCGCGTATATCGGAGGGTCTCCGGGGTGTCGAGCCACGCGGAATTGCGCGATGCCGCTGCGCCGGTCAAGAGGTTCGCGTGTCTCCGGCGATCCGCTTCGTTCTCGTGCGGCCTCGGCGCAGTGGCAATGTCGGCGCCATTGCCCGCGTGCTGGCCTGCTTTCCGGTGGCCGAGCTGGTGCTCGTGCGGCCGCGTGCCCGTATCGGCACGACCGCGGCGCGGCGGGCGGTGCGCGGCGTGGATGTGCTCGATCGCCGACGCGAGGTCGCGAGTTTCGCCGAAGCCGTCGCGGGTTGCGTGCGGATCGTCGGCACGATCGGCCGCATGCATGGCGGGCGCGAGCCGGTGGTGGCGGTGCGTTCGAGTGCCGCGGGTATCGTTGCCGCGGCGTGCTCCGGGCCGGTCGCGGTCGTTTTCGGACCGGAGGATCATGGCTTGAGCCGGGCGGAGATTGGCCTCTGCCACGAGCTCGCGACCATCCCGACGGGCAGGGACGAGGAATCGCTCAACCTCTCGCACGCTGCGGCGATCTTCGCCTACGAGATTCTGCTCGCCGCCGACGACCCCGCCCCGTTGGCCGCGCTGCCGCCGCGGGGCCGGCGGCGCGAGCGGCTTGACGCCGAGGCCGAGCCGCCGACGGCCGAGGAGCGCGAGGCTCTGGTGAGCCATGTCGGCGAGGCGCTGGCGGCGATCGGCTATTTGAAGGCGCAGCGGCCCGCGCGCTCGCTGGCCGAGATCCGCAAGCTGCTCGACCGCGTCGCGCCGACTCGTCGCGAGGTCCGGCTCGTGCGGGGGATCGCGCGACGGACGCTCGGCGCTCTCGCCCGCGGGCTCAGAGGTCGTGCACCGACTCGATCGTGAGTCCTGGCCGGCGAGGATGATCCGCGCGGTCCGCTGTCTCAGTGCAACTCGTGCACCGACTCGACCATGAGTCCGCGCACGCCACCGCGTGCGGCCGCAAACCCGCTCACCTCGACACGCCGCGCGATATGCGGCAGCAGGCGCTGCTCGGCGCGGCCCTCACGCCGGTCCGGCAGCTCGAGCCAGAGCAGGCCGCTCCGCTCGTCAAGGACTGCGAGGTCCTGACCGGCGCGCGCGCAGGCGATCGCGCACTGGCGGTGGCTCTCTCCGCGGCGGTTGCCGACGACAAAGCAGCTCGGTTCGACCACCTCGCCGCGCAGGACGACCGCCGCGCGGGGCTCGGTGGCTGGGGGTACGCCCTCGTCCTGCGTGAGGGGATCCTCGCCCACGGGCGCGCTGGCGACTCGAGTCACCGCTGCCAGCACGAGCCAGCCGGCAATCAGCACCGCGGATCGGCGGCGACGTAGCTGTCGCCAGGAATGCCGCGGCGACGCGCCGCCTGGAGAGAGTCTCCCCCAGAGTTCGCGGCCGAGTCCGAGCGAGCGCTCCGGCAGCGCGCCTCCCGGAGGAGAGTGATGGTGCCGGCTCACGCGCCTTCATCCCGAGCGCCGGCGCGCCGATGACGTACCCCGGGCACCCTCCTCTCGATGATGGTGCCGTGGCGACGCCGGGCGATCCCCTCAGCGGAGTTCGAGGACACCGATGCCGTCGGGGAACGCGAGCCCCGCGCCCAGGGTCACGGGCGCACCGAACTCGCCGTCTGTAAAGGGCAACATTCGGACCGAGCCCGTGTTCCGGCCCGGACCGATACCGCTCTGGTCGAGCACGAGGCCGATGTCGGCGTAGTAGACGTTGCCCGTGCTGTCGCGGCCGATCCCAAGCGGCGTTCCGGTGCTGAAGGGCGTGGCGCCGAGGGTCTCGCCCGCGGGTGGCTCGAGTATGCGCTCGACGAACACGCCCTCGCCGTCGTAGCGCGCGATGACGCCGTTCAGCACGCTCGAGACCAGATAGCCGCCCGCGCCGTCCGCAACGACCGCATTGGGCGTCGGGGTCTGGGCGTCGGCGGGGATGAAGAGCGAGCGTTGCAGTGTGTCGGTCAGCGGGGCGCCGGTCGAATCCCGCAGCCCGCAACCCCCGGCTGCATCAGGTCCGGTCGGGAAAGGCGGCTCGTAGGACCACACGCCCGCGCTACCCCGGGCGCTCGTCACGAGCAGACGGTCATCGTCATCGACCCAGATCGATCCCGCCGTGCCGATGCCGAGATCGAGCTTGCAGTAGGACACATCCATGCGATCGAAGGGCGGGAACCAGATGATGAGCTGGCCGTTGCTCTCGCCGCCCGCCTGGTTCCCGACGTCGGTCGTCACGAGCCGCCCGTCGGAGAGAAAGCCGCAGCCGTAGTTCTCGGCGTTGTCGAGGCTCCCCTGATAGGTCGGCGTGAGCTTGCCGAGTCGTCGCGCGGAAAGTTCGCCGATCGCGTCGCCGTCGAGCTGAAAGAAGCCCCAGCCCTGCGGCGGGTTGGGTTGGCCCGTGTCCTCGCCGGCGATGAAGCGCCGCGAGCCGTCGGGCGCGAAGCAGATCTGTGCGTTGATGTCCCAGCCCGCGGGGTCGTTGTTGCGATTGTCGATCACCCGTTGGCTCTGGCCGGTGGCCGGTTCGTAGACGTTGAGGCGATTGCTCTCGCCGTTGAAGACCCAGGTGCGCGGGGCGTCGTGCGAGTTGCCGCAGGCCGCGAGGGTCAGGAGGGTCGCCGCCGCCAGCGATCGCGAGAGGGGACCGTCGAAGAGAAGCGCGATAGTCATCCCTCTGAATGTGCCGGCCCGGCGGCTCGTGTCAAACCCCGGGGCGTGACGCGCCGCAGCGGGTGCGAGGGCGGAGCCCCCGGGATCGCCCCGGCGGCCTGGCTAGGCCCGCTTGCCCGCGGCTTCGAGCGCAACCGCGCGCCGCCGTGCGGCGACCTGAGTCTCGATCCGGCTGAAGAGTTCGTCGCGATTCACGGGCTTGGTGAGGAACTCGCTGACGCCGAGTTTCATTCCCGCGGCGCGCGTCTCCAGATCGTCGCGTGCTGTCAGCAGGAGGACGGGAATGGCGGCCGTGGCCGGGGTCTTCTTGAGCGCGCGGCAGACCGCGAAGCCGTCCATCCCCGGCATCATCACGTCGAGCAGAATGGCGTCGACGGCATGATCTTCGAGCAGTTCGAGGGCGGCGCGGCCACCGTCCACCGCAAAAACCTCGAAGCCCCGGCGGCGGAGCAGGTGCGTCAGTAGCCGTCGCGAATCGTCGTCGTCGTCGATGACCAGGATGTGTCCGCCCGCGCTGCCGTTGTGTGTCTGCGTGCTCATGGCGCCTCACTCTCGAGATCCACGTCTTCGTCGTCGCTCTCGTCGGCTCCCTCGGCAAGCACGCTCGTGGGCCCGCCGCGTACCCGCCGCAGCTTGGCGACGAGCGTGGTGCGCTTGAGTCCGAGCAGGCGAGCCGCCTGCTGCTTGTTGCCGCCGGTGCGACGCAACGCCTCGTCGATCAGCCCCATCTCGAAGTCCTCGACCGCCTGCTGCAGATCGAACCCGGAATCGGTGAGGATGGGGCGTGGGTGCTTCTTCTCCGACATGAACGCCCGCACGTAGGGGGGCAGGTCGCCGAGTCGGATCTGTGCATCGTCGGCGAGGATGACGAGGCGCTCGATCAGGTTCTCGAGTTCGCGCACATTGCCCGGCCAGTCGTACTCCCAGAGATGGACCATCGCGTCCTCGGCGATCGTCACGGGAACTGCGGCGTGTCGGCGGTTGTGTTCGGCGAGAAAATGCTGGACCAGCAACGGGATGTCGGACCGGCGCTCGCGGAGGGAGGGCATGTGCACTGGGATCACCGCCAGCCGGTAGTACAGGTCCTCGCGGAACTGGCCGTTTGCGATCAGGGCGCGCAGATCCTTGTTGGTCGCCGCGACGACGCGGAAATCGACCCGCAGGGTGCGGTCGGAACCGACCGGGCGGATCTCGCGCTCCTGCAG
>SXLG01000176.1 GCA_005777805.1 Pseudomonadota bacterium | reverse complement strand
GGCGTGGAACATCGGCACGATCAGCAGCACCGAGTCGTGCTCGGAGAGCGCGAAACACGCGCCCGAGGTGGCGGCGAAGGAATGCAGCCAGGTCGAGCGGTGCGAGTAGACGACGCCCTTGGGGTTGCCAGTGGTGCCGCTGGTGTAGCACATCGCCGCGGCTTGACGTTCGTCGAGTTCGGGCCAGGCGAAATCGGCCTGCTCCGCCGCCAGCAATTCGTCGTAGCGCAGGACCCGCGGCCCGAGGGCCGTGGTGTCACCATCGCCCACCACGATCCAGTGCTCGACACAATCGAGTTCGGCGGCGACCCGCGCGAGGAGTGGCAGGATCGTCGCATCGACGATCACCACGCGATCGGCAGCATGCCGTACGACATAGGAAAGCTGCTCGGGGAAGAGCCGGATGTTCAGTGTGTGGAGCACAGCCCCCATCGAGGGGATCGCGAGGTAGGCCTCCATATGCTCCTGGCTGTTCCAGAGGAAAGTGCCGACGCGATCGCCGGCTGCGACACCGAGCCGCCGCAGCGCCGCCGCCAGGCGCTCGGCCCGCGCGGCCACGTCGGCGAAGGTCGCCGCGCGCACCCCCACGCCATCGAAGGTAGCGACCCGGCTCTCCGCAAAGACCCGCCGCCCATGCTCGAGCAGGGAGGAGATGGTCAGTGGGCGGTCCTGCATCGTGCTCTGCATCGCGTGTCCTTCCTCGTCGTACGTAGTTTTGTAGCGGCGGTCCTGACCTCGGCCGTGCGGGCCGTGCAGCCGCAGCGCCCGCTGTCCCGTGCCTTCTCCTACACCTCGAGAATGAGCTTGCCGAAATGTCCCCCGGCGGTCATCCGGCGGTGTGCCTCGGCCGCCTGCGCGAGCGGCAGGACGGCCTCGACCACCGGCCGGAGACGTCCGGCCGCGAGTGCTTCCCCGAAACGGTCCATGAAACCGCGCACGATCCGGGCTTTCTCCTCTGCGGGTCGGGCCCGCAGGGTCGAGCCGATGACCGTGAGACGCCGCAGCATGAGCTGCGCCAGATCGATCTCGGCGCGCGCCCCGCCCGTGAGTCCGATCACCACCAGCCGGCCACCCACGGCGAGGCTGCGCAGGTTGCTCTCCAGGTAGGCGCCGCCGATCGCGGCGAGCACCACATCGACGCCACGCCCAGCGGTCGCGGCCATCACCTCGGCGGCGAAATCTTGCTGTCGATAGTCGATCGCGACCTCGGCACCCAGTTCGAGGCAGCGCCGGCAGCGCTCGGCATCACCTGCCGTCACGATGCAGCGCGCACCCGCCTCGCGGGCCATGCGAATGGCGGCCGTGCCCACCCCGCTGCCGCCCCCGTGCACCAGCAGCGTCCCGCCGGGCTCGAGGTTTCCGAGTTGGAAAACATTCGAGAAGACTGTCAAGAAAACCTCGGGCAGACCGCCCGCCTCGACGAGGTCGAGTGCCGCGGGCACCGGCATCACCGAGCCGGCGTCGACCACGACCTCCTCGGCGTAGCCACCTCCGGCGAGAAGAGCCATGACGGGGTGGCCCGGCGCGAAACGGGCTTCGCGTACATCCTCGCCGACCTCGAGCACCGTGCCGCTGCATTCGAGGCCGAGCAGCGCCGATGCCCCGGGCGGTGGCGGGTAGAAGCCCCGGCGCTGGAGCAGATCGGCGCGGTTCAGTGCGGTCGCCCGGACCCGGATGCGCACGCCCCGAGGGGTCAGCGGCGGCGCCGGTACCTCGGCGATCTTCAGAACCGATTCGTCACCGGGGACGTCGAAGACGATTGCTCGCACGTGCCGTGCTCCCTTCCGCGGCGCCCTTGAAGCACCTACGACCGCATGGTGCATGCACTCTTTCCCCTGCCGGCAGCCTGTGTTTCGCTGCTGCGATCGCCCGGCACAACCGCAGACCCTGTGCGCGGGCGCGCGGCGGCCCTCTTCTCAATGAAGGAATACTCATGCCCGGACAGACCTTGATTTCGCCGCCGCCGAGCGCGGCAAGGTTGCGCATCTCCGCGTCCCTAGCCCTCCTCATGCTCGGCGCGCTCGGTGCGGCAACCCTCGCGGGCTGCGGCAACGGCTCCTCGCTGACTGCCGCACCGGCGGTGGAGGAACTCCGCGCCGCGGGCTTCGCCGAGTACCTCGGCCGACAGACCCCGTCACGGATCGAGCAGAGCGGCGCGTGGACCATCTATCATTTCGATCCCGCCGAGGAGGGTGCCATCTGCCTGAGCGGCGCTCCCTATCAGGTCGGCACGCGGCGCGGCAGGAGCAACCAGACGCTGGTCTTCCTGCAGGGCGGTGGCGCCTGTTGGGACCATCTCTCCTGCTACGTCCTCGGCACCGCGGTCACGCAGGCGGGCGGGCCGCCCGACATCGGCATCCTCGACCTCGATCAGCCGGGCAATCCGTTCGCGGACTGGAACGTGGTCTACGCGCCGTACTGCGACGGTTCGGTGTTCATCGGTGACCGGACCGTGGACTACGGCGGCCGCCGCACCTTTCACCACGGCCTGCGCAATCTCTCGGTCGCGACCGATGCCGCGCTGCGCGACTTCCCGGACTCGGAGCGCGTGGTCGTCTCCGGTTCGAGCGCCGGCGGCTACGGCACGTTCGCCGGCTATGGCGTCTTCCGGAGCGCTTTCCCCGAGACGCCGATCCTGATCTTCAATGACTCGGGCCCGGGCCTGCAGAATGTCGCGAGCTCGGCCGACATTCAGAACCGCACAGTCAACTGGAACTTCAACCGTCTCATCCCGCCGAGCTGCACCGAGTGCACCTCGACGCAGCAGTACACCTTCCTCCTGCCGTGGGCCTTCGAGCGTGATCCCTGGCTGCGCGTAGCGATGTACTCCTACCAGCAGGACGGCACGATCAGCTTCTTCATCGATCTCTCCGGGCCCGAGTACCAAGACCTCCTGCTCGACGTGACCGGCCAGGTTCAGGCGCGCTATCCCGAGCGTCTCGCGCGCTACTTCCCCGAGGGCTCGACCCATACGGTGCTGATGTCGCCCGAGTTCCACACCCAGACGGTGAACGGCGTCGGACTGCGTGACTGGACGCAGGCCTTCATCGACGACACCTCCCCCTGGGTGGACGTCATCGAGTAGCCGCCGCAAGGAGCCTACGTCGTGGCCAGCGATCGCCTCTCTCCGCTCCCGGGCCAGCTCGGACCGCTCGACCCGAGCGAGGAACACCGCCTGTTGCGGCAGCTCGCGGCGACCTTCACGCGCGAGGAGGTCGAGCCGCAGGCGGCCGCAAGCGACCACCAATGCGCGCTGAACCGCCCGCTGCTGCGGCGGGCGGGCGAACTCGGCCTGCTCGGCATGACGGTGCCCCAAGCCGCAGGCGGGGCCGGCCTCGACGCGACCGCCGCGGTCATCGTGCACCACGAATTGGCCCGTTCGGACCCCGGCTTCACGCTCGCCTACCTCGCCCACGCAATTTTGTTCGTGAACAACCTGCACAACGCCGCGGACGAGGCCCAGCGCACGCGCTTCCTGCCGAAGACGATCGCGGGCGAGTGGGTCGGCGCGATGGCCATGACCGAGCCAGGAGCGGGCACCGACGTGCTCGGCATGCAGACCACCGCCCGCCGCGACGGCGACGACTGGCTGCTCAACGGCCGCAAGACCTTCATCACCAACGCGCCCAACGCCGATTGCCTGCTGGTCTATGCCAAGGTGGACGGCCGACTCACCGCGTTCGTGGTCGAGCGCGACCGGCCCGGATTCGGAGTCGGCCAGCCGATCGAGAAGATGGGGATGCGGGCGGCACCCATGGCCGAACTCGTTTTCGAGGATTGCCGAATCCCGGCTACAAATCTGCTCGGGCGCGAGGGTGCCGGCGTCGAGCATATGATGCGCAATCTCGAACTCGAACGCCTCTGCCTCGCCGCGATGAGTCTCGGGATCGCCGAGCGCGGTCTCGCCGAGATGGTCTTCTGGGCCCGCGATCGCCACGCTTTCGGCCGGCCGATCGCCGAGTTCGGCCAGATCCAGCGCTACGTCGCCGAGGCTTTCGCGCAGACCGAGGCCACACGCGCCCTCGTCTACCGGGTCGCCGCGGAGGCCGGTCCGGGGAAACGCCAGCGCCTCGGTACGGATGCCACCAAGCTCTTTGCGGCCCCGATCGGCAAGCAGATCGCCGATACCGCGATGCAGGTCATGGGCGGATGGGGCTACTGTGCGGAGTACCCGGTCGAACGACTGCTGCGTGACGCCAAACTGCTCGAAATCGGCGGCGGCACGCTCGAGTCGCACCAGAAAAATATGACGCGAGATCTGATCCGCGCTCTCGGCACGGAGGGCTGAGCCGTGGCGGATTCGGTACTCGTCGTCCGCATGGCACTGCAACTCTGGAAGAGTGCAGCCCACGACGCGACCCGTGCTCTAGCACGGAATTCGTGGGTGATCGGGCTCGTGCCGCTCTACACGGTGGCCCTCACCTTCGTCGGCGGGATCTCGGGTGGACTCGGCATGGCCGGCGGGTTGGTCAACTACCTCGTGCTCGCGGCCTGCGTCGGCTCCTTCCTGTGCGTCGTCGGCGAGTCCGTGGCGCACGGCCGGCCTCGTGCAGCCGAACTCGGCAGCACATTCGGCCGCCTGCTCGGCCCCGTGGCCAGCGTGTTCTTTGTTCTCTGGATCATTGGGCTGCTTCTCGGAATGCTGCTGCAGCAGAACCCGCAGATGGCCTGGCTCGCGATCGCCGTCCAGATCGGCGTCTTCGTCGCCTTCAATCCGCTGCCCGAACTGATTCAGCAGAACTCGAGCGCGAGCACGCAGGGCGCAGCTCTGCTCGACGAAGCTTTCCGCTTCGTGCGCGAGAACGCGCTCGAGTGGCTCGTGCCGCTCGGACTCATGCTGGCGCCCTTCTTCCTGCTGGCTCCAGCGGCCGGATTCACCGTGATGGCCCGCTTCGGTGCGACCACGGCGCTGGACTATGCGATTGCCGCGGTCGCGAGTCTGGTGCCGCTCGCGGGCCCTCTCGGTCAGGTGGTTGCTGTCGCGCTCGCCAGCACCCTCATCGTCTGGATCATGCTCTTCCGCGGCTTCCTGTTCCGGGCGCTGGCGCGGGGCGGCCGCCGTCAGCGGATCTTCCAGGTCCGGCTCGGGCGCTGACGCGGCGATGTTTCGGGCCCTGCGTCAGCGCAACTTTGCGATCCTTCTCGCGGGCGTGTTCGCCGCCAACGTCGGCACGTGGATGCAGGCAGTCGCGATGGGCTGGCTCATCTACGATCTCACCGGACAGGCGGCCTGGCTCGGGCGGATCGGCTTCGCCGGTGCTGTCCCGACCCTGGTCATCGGACTGATCGGCGGAGCCTTCACCGAGCACGCCGACCGCAAACAGGTGCTGGCCTTCTCGGCACTCCTGATAGCGACAAGCACGGCGACCCTCACGACTCTGGTGGTCTCGGGCGTGGTGCAGATCTGGATGATCGTGTCGCTCTCGTTCGTCTCCGGCATCGGCACCGCCCTCTTCGCGCCGGTCTTTCAGACGGTGCTGCCGCAGATGGTACCGCCCGAACTCTTGATGACGGCGATCTCGCTCAACTCGACCGCCTTCAACATCGCGCGAGTGCTCGGACCGCTCATCGCGGGCTGGACCATGACGCATTTCGGGCTCGGCTGGTGTTTCGCCGGCACCGCTGCCGGCTTCCTCATCATGGCGCTCACCGTGCCGGCGCTGCGGCTACCCCCGCGCCCGGCCGGGCCGCGACCGCCGCTCGGTCGCACCCTGATCGAGGGCTTTGCCTACGCCCGCAACCACACGGTGATCCGCCGCTTGCTCGTGCTCGGTGTGGTGATGAGTCTCCTTGGCTTCCCCTTCATCGTCCTGATGCCTGCGCTTGCCCGGAGTTCTCTCGGTCTCGATGCGCAGGGTTTTACCCGCCTGATCTCAGTCCTTGGCGTGGGTGCGGTCGGCGGCGGGTTCACGCTGGCTGCACTCGGCCACGTGCGGCGGCCGGCCCTCGTTGTTTGCGGTGCCGGCGTCAGCTTCGGGACGCTGCTGGTCACTCTGGCCTTCGCCCACAACGCCACGGTGGCGATGGGGATCCTGACCGCGACCGGATTCGTGATGATCCTGTCGGTCGCCTCGCTCAACACCCTGCTCCAGACCGTGGTCGATGACGGCATGCGCGCACGGGTCATGAGCATGTTGACGGTCTCTTTCTTCGGCTTGCCGACGCTTGGCGCATGGCTGCTCGGGGCCATCGGCGACCGCGTCGGCATCCACAACGCACTTGCTCTCGGCGGTGCAGGCGTCGCGACGGTCGCGCTGGTGGTGTTCCTCACCTCGCCCGCGCTGCGTGCGGCGGGCCGGGCCGCGCCGTGAACGCGCGTCCCCTCGAGGGCCTGCGCGTGCTCGAGCTCGGGCAGGTCTACAACGGTCCCTACTGCGGGCTGCTGCTCGCCGCCCAGGGCGCTCGAGTCATCAAGATCGAGCCCCCCGGTGGCGAGATCATCCGACGCCAGGCGGTGTCGCCGGGCGGCGCCAGCTACTCGTTCCTCATGTTGAACGCCGACAAGCTCGGCGTAGTGCTTGACCTGAAGAACCCGCACGGGCGCAGGCTCTTCCTCGATCTCGTGGCCAGAAGTGACATCGTGCTCGAGAATTTCGCCTCCGGCGTGCTCGATCGTCTCGGCCTCGGCTGGGACGTGCTGCATACTGTGAATAAGCGCTTGATTCTGGCCTCGGGCCGCGGCTACCGACCGGGCAGCGAATGGGAACGCTTCGGCGCCATGGACTTCACGGTGCAGGCGATCTCGGGCCACATGGAGATCACGGGCTTTCCCGACCAGCCCCCCGTCAAGGCCGGAGCCACGCTCTGTGACATGCTCGGCTCGACGCATCTCTTTGCCGCCATCCTGCTGGCCCTGCGCGACCTCGAGCGGACAGGACTCGGCCGGCCGGTCGAGGTCGCGATGCTCGACGCGACCTTCCCCGCGCTCATGGCCTACAGCTCGCCCTGGCTCGAGCGCGGCATCGACCCCGGCCGCACCGGCAACCGCCACTCCGTGCCCGGCTCGGCACCCTACGGAATCTATCCGACACGCGACGGCTGGGTTGCGATCATGTGCGTGACCGATGCCCACTGGGCTTCGTTTGCCCGCATGACCGCGGATGGCGAGCTCGCAGGTGACGCGACACTCGCACGCCAGCCCGGTCGCCACGCCCGCCGGCCGTGGATCGACGAGCGCACGACCCGCTGGAGCGCGGGGCTCGAACGCTCGAAAGTGCTCGAACTGCTGGCCACAGGCGGCGTGCCCTGCGCACCGGTGCGATCGCTGCCGGAAGCGGTCGAGGATCCCTACATGCTCGAGCAGGGCCTGCTGCGCTGGGTCGAGGTCGAGGGCCGCGGTCGCGTGCGGGTTCTCGGCAGCCCGATCCAGCTACGGGCGCCCGGCGCACGTCACGCCGACCTCCCGCCACCGACGCCCCCGCCGCAGCTCGGCGAGCACACCGCCCACGTGCTCTCCGAAGTGCTCGGGCTCGACGAAGTCGCCCAGGCCGAGCTGGCCCGGAACGGCGCATTCGGACCAGAGGACGCCCCACCCCCGGTGTGAGGAGCGCGCATCCAGGCCGTGACCAACCGGCGGCCTGGCGCGGGTGTCCGGTTCCGTCATCACCGAGACGGCGTCGGGATCCGGTCGCACCCGTGGGGCCGCACCGAAGTGCCGGCCTCAGGCTTCCATTCGACTCCGAACGAACCGTTCCGTGTCCTTGTCGACGAAGCAGACGTAGCAGCCCTTCATCCCCCGCGTGAGCAGGACCCGGTAGGCATTCTTGACAAACTCGACGAAGCGGTCGCCGGAGCTCTTCACGACCTTATCGAACGACCGCGAAGGGTTGCCCCGCCACTCCTGGCGATCAAAGTCGTACACCAGGTCGTCGCCAAAGATGACACCCACATAATCAAACTCGAAACCCTGCGCGGTGTAGACGCAACCCACCTGGTCAAAGCCTCCCGAATCCGTCGCCCAAAGGGAGGAAGGAGGAACACCCGGCGCAAGCCGACGCGCGTCGGGCTTGGCGTTCCACGGACGGCCATAATCGCCGATGGAGACATCCTGGACGAGATCTCCTCCACCAAGCGGATCCGACCACTTCCAGCAGAATCCCGCCGTCATCCGCCCCGTGAAGCCTTCGTTCACTCTTTGCCGAATCGCATCTTCCACCATGGCAGGTGAATCCATGATTCGAACGTCGAAGGAATCCTGTGGGTCCCAGAGAACATTCGCCGTCCGCTGGATCCCCAGCGTGTTCTCGACCCAGGCAATGAAGCCCTCCGATCCGGCACAGCGGAACTGCGTCTCGAGTTCATACTCGTGAACCCGAGAGCCTGCGCTGGCCGCGGATTGGCGGATGAAATCGACCGAACCGATCTCCCCCGGACGCACGACCTGATGATCGTCCAGCAAGAAGACGCACACCTTGGCGACAGCGAGCAGCTCCTCGATCTGCGCGCGCGTGCTGCGCTTCGCCTTCGGCACGAATCGGCTGTAGCTGACCTCCCGAATGCGATGTGACTCGTCACAGATCAGCACGTCGATTTCGTGGGGCTGGACCTCGCCATAACTGTTGAAGTAACGAAACTGAGGCGAACCCCGGCTACCCACCAGCCTGCGCAATGTCTCGGTGAAGGCCTTGGATCCAGTGGCGTAGTGAGCGTTGAAGCCCTCGGCGAGTAGCCGAGCCATCAGGTTGATGGCCACGACCGACTTCCCCGTGCCCGGGCTGCCCTTCACGATGAGCACCGCCCCCTGTTGGTCGCGGAATCCGGCGCGTGCCGTGGCGAGAACCTTCTCGAAGACAACCAACTGCTCATCGAGGAGCACCCACTGGCTCCTCCCGCGGATCGTATCCGCGACATGCTCCATCAGCTTTCTGCTCGGGCGATACTTGCTTTGCTCGATCCTCCGGAGCACGTCGAGACCACGGCCCCCGGCGAAGCGATCGCGCAGGTGTTGCACGAGCGGGTCCACATCGCAGGCCGTGAATACGGGATAGCGGTGAAGAAGATCCGCGAAGGGTGGCGCAAACAGGACATCGCCCTTGTCCGGGAAGTAGTTATGGAGGTAGGCGCAGGCGTCGAGCTGGATCGGATCCTCGCTGTCGTAGAAGGCGGTGTGCGTGTCCTCGAGATACTGCTGGTAGCCGCCGACCTGAGCCGAGGGATGCAGGACCTCACGCTCGGCGCCACCGACGAAGGTCGTTACCAGTTTGTCGCCGACGGCCTCCTTGCAACGCTCCCACTGCTTGAGCTCGATGATGTTCGCCCGCTGGGTCTCGGCACCGTCGTACCCGCAGACAAGTAGATCCAGGCGCCTTGACGAAAGGGGCAGCCGGTATTCAAGCATGACACCGTGGTCATCGAGAGCGGCCTCCTGGAACACCGAGGCAACCGCCCGCAGGGAGTTCCGCCACGAATTCACCTCGCTCGGCGGCGGCTGATAGCGGTAACTCTGGAAGAAGGCCGCCCGAAGCTTCTCGGCGATCTGGTTGTGCGTCGTCTCGCGGACGAACTGCGTCGAATGTCCTCCCCAGAGGCGCATGTTCAGCTCCCGCCGGGCGACTCAGAGCCTCCGCCAGCGCCAGAGGCCCTCCGCTGCATGCAATCTGCTGGGCCTGCCACAGACGCCATCTGAAGCCGTAATTCTTGCGAAGAGTCAAGCTCCGGCGGCACGAATCGCTGGCTGCTCGTGTGGCAGAAGAAGGTTGGGGGGCCGGACCCTCTCGGAACCGGCCCCCCGTTCGCCACCCCCACCCCACGTCGCCTGTCCGCGGGCGCCGTGCCGGGGAGGTGTCCCACGGCGGCGCCGCGCGAGTCAACTGTTTGGCTTCTCCTTCGCCGCCGCCGCTTTCGCCATCATATCGAGGCGGTCGAGAAGTCGCATGCGCTCCTGGCCGACCTTCTGATCGAGCTCTGCTGCGATCTCCTCGGGCGTCCAGCGGCCCTGCTTGATCATCTCGCGGACCTCGACCGGCTGATTCCACACCGCGATCTTGCCCCCGGCCACCGAGTAGACCTGGCCCGTGATGTGCCGCGCCTTCTCCGAGAGAAGGTAGACAACCATCGGCGCGATGTCCTCGGCATCTCCCATCTGGTCGATCTCGAAAGGCACGTTGGCACTCATGCGGGTCTTGGCCGTCGGCGCAATGCAGTTCGAGGTCACCCCGTATTTGTAGAGGCCGGCCGCGGCACTGCGCACCAGCGAGACGATGCCGCCCTTGGCCGAGGAGTAGTTGGCCTGCGCCACGGAACCCGCGAACGCGCCCGAGGTGAAGCCGATGAGCGCACCGCTCTTTTGCTTGCGAAAGACCTCGGCCGCCGCGCGAAAGACCGTAAACGTTCCCTTCAAATGGGTGGCGATGACCGGATCCCATTCCTCCTCGCCCATGTTGAAGAGCATCCGTTCGCGCAGGATACCGGCGACACAGACCACGCCGTCGATCCGCCCGAACGTCGCGATCGCCTGCTGGACGATGCTGGCCCCGCCAGCCATTTCGACCACTGACGAGGGGTTGGCGGCCGCTTCGCCCCCCGCAGCCCGGATCTCCTCGACAACGCCGTTGGCGACCTCACTGGTCGGCTCCTTGCCGTCCATCGAGACGCCGTAATCGTTGACGACAACCTTGGCGCCTGCCTGCGCGCACGCGATGGCCACGGCTCGGCCGATTCCGCGGCCGGCGCCGGTCACGGCAATGACTTTTCCTTCGAGCATTCGAGACACTGATCCATCCTCCGTCATGTTGTGGCCGAGACCCGTTCAGCCGGCCGGTCGGGCTCCCAGACGGGGAGCGTCACACTCTCGTTCAGAACCTTCCAGGCAATACGGACCGGCAGATCGAAGCGCATCTCCTCGGGCTTCGTGCCGACCATGTGGCCGACCATGCGCGGCCCCTCGTCAAGCTGCACCACGACCATGAGGTGGGGCAGCAGCTCGCGAAACGCGGGCAGGAAGGGTTCGGCGCCCACCACCCAGGTGTGGATGCGGCCGTGGCCCGACACCTCGGCCCAGGTCAGGCGGCCGCCCTTCCAGCGACCCGGCTTGGGCGGCCAATGCCAGGCGCCGCTCTCGCGGTCGCGCTGCAGCATGAGCCGCTGCTCGCGGCACGCGCGCCAGAAGGGCGCTGTCACCGGATGATCCACCGCCGGCAGTGGGTAGTCGGGGTGGAGGTTGGTCTCGCGCACGATCGTCGTCATGCTCTCACTCGCCCCGCACGACCATGGCACTGGTCGCGACGCCGCTCGCGCCCGTGACAAGTACGTTGCGGCAATCCTCGACCTGCGCGGTCGACGTGCCGCGTACCTGCCGCACCGCTTCCAGAATGAGATTGAAGCCGTGCACATAGGCCTCGCTGAGTCCGCCACCGGAGGTCAGAGTCGGCAACTCGCCACCCAGCTCGAGCCGGCCCCCCTCGGTGAAGGGCCCCCCCTCGCCTCGCTTGCAGAAACCGTAATCCTCGAGTCCGCTGATCACGAGCGGGGTAAAGGCGTCGTAGATCTGTGCGCAGTCGATGTCGCGCGGCCCGATCTCGGAACGCGCCCAGAGCTGCTCGGCGCAGAAGACCGCGGTGGTCACCATCTCCGGAGTATTATTGTAGTTGGCAAGGTGAACCGGGTTTGGCCCTGAGGCCTGGGCCACGGCATGGACGAGGACCGGCTTCTGGCGTAGATCGCGCGCCCGCTCGATACTGGTCACGACGCAGGCGAGGGCCCCGTCGGTCTCGAGGCAGCAGTCGTAGAGCGTCAGCGGGTAGCCGATCACCCGGCCCGCGAGGTAGGTCTCCATATCCAGGGGACGACCGTTCATCATCGCGAGCGGATTCATGTTTGCGTGCTTGCGAGCGGCGATCGCGACGTTGCCGAAATGCTCGCGCCTGGTGCCGTACTCGTGCATGTGGCGATGCGCCCACATGCCGATCACGTCCACCGGGCGGATCAGGCCCCAGGGCACATGCAGGGCCTTGTCATCCTCGACCCGCTCGCGCTCCTGTGCCCAGGGCCGCGACGCGGCTGACCCGCGGTTGCGCGCGCGGTGGCAAACCACCACCTCGGCGAGTCCGGTCGCAACCGCCGCGGCGGCGTGCATCACGGTCGCGCACGAGGCCCCGCCCCCGTACGAGATCTTGTCCCACCAGCGCAGATTTCGCACGCCGAGGCCGCGGGCGATCGTGACCTCGTGGGTGCGCTCCATCTCGAACATCGACATGCCGTCGACGTCCTCGCCCTCGAGACCGGCATCCGCGAGCGCCAGCTCGATCGCCTCGATCGCAGTGTCCGAGATCGGCCGGCCGATGTCCTTCGCAAAGGGCACAAGCCCGATGCCGACGATGGCCACCCGATCGCGGATCCGCGCGAAGAGGTCGCCGTCGATGGACTGCGCTGGAGCCATCCCGAGGGCGCTCTAGCGAACGTCTCCCCAGCGGGCGACCACCCGAGCGGCCGACGCGACGCCGGGCGTCACACGCCCCACCCGTCGGTCGGCTCTCGCTGCTCGCCTCAGCTGGGAACCCAGCAACCGTGAAAGCCGAAGGGCACACGGCGCGGCAGGTCGATCTCGGCGATCGGACCGCGGTCGGGGCGCAGCGCGTCGAGGATCGCCAACACGCTCTGGTCGGTTCCGTGGTCGTAGACGAAGAGCATGAGCCAGCCTTCGCCCTCGCCGCTTCCGCCCGGAACGAAAAACGGCTCGCCGCCGTGCCGCGTCAAACCCGGATCCCAGTAGCGGGTCGCGCCGCTCGTGTAGTCGATCATGCCGACGCCACCGAGGTCGACCGAGTCCGGGTGGTCGCGAAACTCCGAATACCAGCCATAGCGATAGCGCCGCCCGGTGTAGCGCCGATCGTGGGTCGGCAGATCCCACTGATTGGTGGTCACGAGTTCCTCCCGGAAACGCAGCTCCGGCCCCGAAGTGTTGATCCGCCAGCGCATGACCCGCTCGCGGCCGGGTCCTCCGCCGATATCGGTGCCATCGAACACCGACGGCAGGCGGCCGACGTCCACCACGACTTCGTCGCCATCGCGGAACGCGTTGGTTTCGTGGAAGACGAAGCAGGGATCGATTTCGACCCAACGGATCGAGGCGCCGGGCTCACCGAAGGGCAGGATGCCGATGCGCGCGCCGTATTCGGGCGTCCACCTGAAAGCGTCGGTCGGATTGGTGACTGCGGAACCGAGATCGAAGAGCACCGGGCATTCCCAGAAGACCGCCTCGCGATCGGTGATCGCGAACGAATGCATCATCGATGGCTTGCTGGTCTCGATCGGTTCCTTGCGGATCACGCGCCCGGTCTCGTCAGCGACGTAGTAGGTAATGTGGGGCGGGAAGAACCAGTAGCCGAAGAAGTGCAGATAGCCCGTGTCGGGGTCCACCTTGGCATGCGCCGTGAACGAGTTGTCGACCGCGCCGCCGAAGTCGGTGGGGCCGACCGTCGAGAGATCGTTCGGGTCGATCACATACGCGCCACCGACTTCGCCCGAGCTGAGGATCTTTCCCCCCTGCCAGATCACACTGACGTTGCTGGTCGTATTGTGCTTGCTCGGCGGCAGACCGCGGCCGATCGCCTCGGCAAAGCTGACGCCGTGCTCGTAGAAGGGCGTGCGAACGTAGCGATTGCGGTACCAGCGGGCGCGACCCCCATCGAGGCGTACGCCATGCACCATGCCGTCGCCGAGAAACCAGTGCGGCGAGTTGTCGTGCTGCGGGTTCGAACCGTTGCGCACATAGAGGCCGGTGAGTTCACTCGGGATGCGGCCGCGCACCGGCAGGTCAAAGGCGTCGATCTCGTCATGCACCGAACTGAAGTTGCCCTGCAACCACCAGGGGCGGTTCGGATCCACCGTGAAGGTCCTGTCCGCCGGGGCATTGCCACACGCCGAGAGCAGACCGGGTGGAATCGCCATCGAACCGGCGGCGAGAAGTGAGTGCTTGATAAAATCGCGCCGGGCAAGGGCCGGGCGCGCGGTGGGGCGCTGGGGCTTCATGGGGGTCCTCCGTGCCCCCCGGAAACTGGGGGAACCTGTCCCTCACTCGCTATCTCACCCGCGCGGTCCCCCGCAACCGACGCCGGACGCATCCGGTCGCCACGGCACCCGAGCAGTCGCGGGCGGAGACTGTGTGGTCGTCCGGCCTGGCAGGCGGCTGCGCCTTGGCCGTTTGCGTCGCTGGCGAAGACTGTGCCGTCGTCCGGCCTGCCCCGCGGGCCGCTCCAGGCCACTCAGAGCAGTCCGCCCGCGATCTCGATGCCGACCGGGCAGTGGTCGGAGCCGCGCACCTCGCCGAGAACGAAGGCGCGGCGGACGTGCGGCAGCAGATCACGCGACACGGCAACGAGATCGATCCGCCAGCCGATGTTCTTCTCGCGGACGCCGAAGCGCTGACTCCACCACGAGTACTCGACCCTCGCGGGATGGAGCGCGCGGAAAGCATCGACAAATCCCCGCTCGAAGCATTCGACGAGACAGCGACGCTCCTCGGGCAGGAAGCCACTCGTCTTCTCGTTCGCCTTGGGGCGAGCCAGGTCGATCGCCGCGGGCGCGGTGTTGAAATCGCCCATGACCAGCGACGGCAGCCCGGTCTGCCGCATCGCCGCCTCGACCACATCAAACACGCGCCGCGTGAAGGCGAGCTTGAAGGGGACACGGGCGTTGTCGCGTTCCTTGCCACTGCCATTGGGGAAGTAGACGTTGGCGATCAGCACTCCGGGGTAACGCGCGAGCTGGAAGCGACCCTCGGCGTCGAAGGCGGCATCGCCAAGTTCGGTCGTGACTTCGAGCGGGGCCTGCCGGCTCAGGAGCGCGACCCCGCTGTAGCCCTTGCGACTGGTTGCTGTGCTCTGGTGCAACTGCGGGAAACGCGCGAGCGCACGCAGCTCGGCCGGGAAGTGTTCCAGCTCGGCACGGGTCTCCTGCAGGCCGACGACGTCGGCGCGCGCCTGCGCGAGCCAGTCGACGAAACCCTTGCTCACGCACGAGCGGATGCCGTTGACGTTCCAGGAGAGGATGCGCGCGTTCGCCACGCGCTCCCGCTTGCCGATCCCGAAACCGCGGCGCAAGCACGGGGCGGCGTCACCCAGCTTCCGGCCATCGCGCCGTGCCGTCATCTCGCCTCCGATCCGCGCCACGCGGAGCCGAGCCGTGCGAATTCGTGATCTATCAATCCAATGCAGCACGGCCCGTCGTGGCGCCGAGTGCCGAGCCGCTTGGGAACTTCGCGTGATGCTCGGCAGCAGAACTCGGATGCGGGGATCATGCGCCCCCGCAGGGTCGGGCCCGACGAGTCGCTCCCACGCGGCAGGGCGGAAGAAACCGGATTCGCGATCTGTCAATCGAATACGCCATGGCCCGCGGTGGCACTGGAGAAGATGGTGCCGGGGGCGTCGCGCTTCAAGCCTGTCAGTCGCTGGGTGGCACGGCCCGCGGTAGCGCCGAGTGTTGAGCCGCTTGGAGCGTTCGGGTGATGCTCGGCACCAGAGCCCGGATGCGGGGATCGCGGGCCCCCGCGTGATCGGGCCCGGCGAGTCGCCCCCGGGCGGCGGGGCTGAAGAGGTCGGGGTGGTGGGCGCGCTCGAGCAGATCCAGCGCCGCGAGCAAACGTACCCCCTCGACCCGTGCGTCGAGGAGTTCGATCAACGCGGCGGTGGTGGCGAGCCCGGCCTCGCCTTGCGTGGCGCCCCGGTGAGCTGCAGCGCAAAGAGCCGCCAGCTCCTGCACGTCACTCGCAACGAGCGCGTCGCCGGTCGCCAGCACCAGGCGTCCCCCCGCGCGCTGCACCGCCGTCCAGCGCGCCGCTCCTCCTGCGGAGGGAGCCTCGGCGAGGAAAAGGAGGGCCTCTTCGCCTGCGGCGTAGCGAGCCGGTGCCGACCCGCCGAGCAACTCGATGCGCGTCCCGGCAGCAGGCCCCTTGCCCTCTATTTTGCGCTCTACGAGGAAGGTCGTGCGTGCCTGGTGAACCTCACCCCCGGTCTCGGCTGTCGCCGCCACGGCCCGCCCGAGAACGAGCGTCGATGACAAATTACAGAGGTCGACGAGACTCCGGCCACCGATGGCCAGATGTGCCCGCGCCGCGCTGGCGACCAGAAGTCCTGCGGTCGCCAGCGCGGCGGCGGCCAGCTTGAGTCCCCGCCGCACCCTAGGGCAGCGCCGCGCACGCCGGCTCGCCGGCGATCGACTCGGGGCCGGCCAGCAGCGCCGAGGCGTTACACGCCACCAAGGCACCCGCCTCGATGCCGATCGAGAGGGTCTCGTGGTAGTGCGAGGGCACCGTCCGGCGCGGCACGGCGGGATCGTAGTTCTGTCCAACACAGGCGTCGTCGGATTCCTCGTCGAGCCCGATGCCCGGATAGAAATCGTAGCCGGGCACGATGTAGCCGAGTTCGTCGGGCGAGAGGCCGATGACGAACCGGTACGGCGCCGTCATGCGGTCGCGGATCGCCGGCTCGGCCGGGCGGCCGGTATCCGCCGCCGGGCAATCGGTGCGACGATGCCCGTCGACGCCGAGGAAGAGTTCAGGGAAGACCTCGCCGGGCAGGGTCACCATCTGCACGAGTGGCGCTCCGTCGCTCCCGAGCAGTTCGAGCACGTTGTGCTCGATCAGGCCACACAGGCCAGTGCTTCCGGGGCAAAGCGCCGGGTCATAGATCGCAGGGTCCAGATCGAGCACGCCGACCACCCGCCCGAGCTCAAAAAGGGCATTCGACGCCGCCGAGCGGTACTCGATCCGCCGTGCTGCGAGTGCGGCCACGTCCAACCCGGGCGCAGCCGCGAGCCCCTGGGCCACGACGCCACCCACCGTCCGCCCGATGGCCTCGGTGCGCGCGAAGCCGAGATCATCGCGCCGATCGAACTCGTTGGAGCCATCCGGATGGCGCGGATCGGCGCCACTCACGCAGGTATCGCCGACGATCTCGACCGCGCCCAGATCGGCCGACGCGTAGACCGCGGTACCGCCGAGCGTCTGTTCGACGACCTGCCGGATCCAGTTGGGGAAGTCCGAACTCAAATAGAAGTTATCATCCTCGAGCGACTCGGGATGAGTGCCCCAGTCGATGAAGCTCGCTATCGCCCGGCCATCGGCGCCGAGGAAAGCGAGCCCGCGCAGCTCGTCGTCGAAAATCCACGGCGGCCGGCAACCGGTTCGGACCTGGAGGCCCTTCAACTCGGGGTTGGCCACCGGCGAGGTCGCGAAAGCGCGCACCTCGGCGACCGGCGCCAGGCTCGCCACCGCCTCGCGCAACGAGCGCGCGACCTGCTGGTCGATGAAGCGCAGGTAGAGCGGGAACTTCCCGTCCGAGGTCAGCTCGGGGCCCCAGAGGCCGATCGTGTCCGGGCCTTCGTGATTGTGGGTGGCAGCGTAGATTGTCGAATCCAGATCGAGCTCCGCGACCAGTTGCGCGCGCTCCTTCTGGAAGCCCGCATAGCTCCCCCAGGTCAGCATCCCGACCGTGTCAACCACCGTGATTGAGGCCCGGGTCGTGCCGTCGTCGATCACCAGCGTGCGCGCCCAGAGATCGTCGTGGCAGCCGAGCGGGATCTGGCCGCTGTTGAATCCGGCCATGTAGATGCCGTCCCACTCGCCACGCGAGCTCGCG
This sequence comes from Pseudomonadota bacterium, assembly GCA_005777805.1. Taxonomy (GTDB): domain Bacteria; phylum Desulfobacterota; class Binatia; order UBA12015; family UBA12015; genus SXLG01. The sequence continues at coordinate 24,440 of SXLG01000176.1, read as the reverse complement.
TCGAGCGCGTCGTTGCGCGGATCGTCGGTGAACGGCTCGCCCTCATCCCAGTGATCGTTGCCGTTGCGGTCCTCGAAGACCTCGCCCCAGACGCCCGTCACCGTGACCGGGCCATCCCAGTCGGCGGACTCGCCGCAGGGCGTGATCGGGACCGCGGCCACGCCGACGCGGAGCGGCGGTGGCGCGCTCACATTCGAACACGCGCCGAGCAGTGCTGCGACAGCGCCGATGCATAGCGCCGCGCCCATGCACCCGGTCCAGGTCCGTTGCCCCCCGTCCACGCCGCTCATCTGTCTCATGCGATCCGTACTCCTCGCGTCGCTGCGCTCTCGCGCCGACGATCCTGCTCTGGCGCCAAGCATCCCTCATGCCCGAGCCCGCCCGCGTCGGCAACCGCCACGGCCGATCTGCTCAAGACGCACGGCGGATGCGGCGTGGCTGCCGCGCGCGCCGGCTTGCTCCTCCGCGCACGAAGCTCCAAGCGCGCGGCGGCGGCGCCGACCTACAGGGGCACAAGACACCTTCCCCCATCATCGCATCTACCCGTCCGGGCGGACGGAGTGGCCGCGGTCCCGCGGTGCAGTCAACGATTCGAGAGAGTGCGGAAGCCCTTGCCGCGCAGCAACCGCTCATCGGCGGTGACCAACGTCAGCTCGTACACCTCCGCCGTAGCGGCCAGGAAACGATCGGCGGGATCCTCGTGATCGACGCGCACCACACGACTGCGCAGAGCCACGTCGCGGGTCAGCGCTGCCTCGTGCATGGGAACCCGCGACAGCGCCGCCTCCACCCAGCCGGCAGCGGTGACCTTCCCCTGAGTCTCCAGGCGTCCGCGCTCTGCAAGCAGGAGAAACTCCCAGATGCTGATCGGCGAGAGCCAGAGGTCGTTGGCCGGTTCGAGGAGCGCCGCGATGACACGCTTCGCAAGACGTTCTGGCGCCGCGTGGCTCCACACCCACACGTGGGTGTCGAGCAGCAGGTTCATTTGAGTGCTTCCCATTTCACGAGGTCGCTCGACGGTCCGACGATGTCACCACGGATCTCGAGCGTACCGCGCAACGCCCCGAGCCACTCACCCGACCGCTTGTCGGGTGCCGCGGGTACGATATCGGCGATGGGCTCTCCAAAGCGGGTGACCCGCAGTGGGCGACGGGTGCGCCGCACGCGCTCCAGCGCCGACAGGCAGGTCGCCTTGAACTTCGAAATCGGCAGAGTGTCCATACTCCTGAGCTACCATGGTCGCTGACCATGGTCGATACGATTTCAGCCGCGAGATCATGGCGTCCCCGGGCCCGAGATGACGCCGACGTGGCCGGGAACGAGAACACGCACGTCCCCCCCGAGGACGCGCGCCCGAGTCTTCACGCCCCAACGACTCGCGGCTACGCCGACGCCCCGCCCCGGGCGTAGAGGGCCTCGAGGTCGGCGCCGTAGCGCTCGAGGACGGCGCGCCGCTTGAGCTTCAGCGTCGGCGTCAACATGCCGTTTTCGGTGGTGAAGTCCTGCTCGGCGATCGCGAACTTCTCGATCCGCTCGAAACCCTTGGCCGGTCCCAGCGTGCGCGCCAGTTCCTCGTGCAGCAACTGGCGCAGGCGCGGATCCGTGGTGAAGTCCCCGAGCGTGAGGCCCTGACCGCGCGCCCATTCCTCGATCGCCGCCCGCTCGGGGACGACCAGTGCCACGTTGTAGGGCCGGTTGGCACCGTGCACGAGCACGTTGGCGATGAAGGGCGAGAGCTTGATCTTCTCCTCGAGCGGCGAAGGAACAACATACTTGCCATTCTCGAGCTTGTATTGCTCCTTGATGCGGCCCGTGATCCAGAGGAAGCCGTCCGCATCGAGGTGGCCGAGGTCTCCCGTGCGCAGCGCGCCGTCGGCGCGCAGAACCTGCGCGGTCTCGTCGGCGCGGTTGAAATAGCCACGCATGACATTCGGGCCGTGCACCACGATCTCGCCGTCGCGCGGATCGCCCGAGACCGCCGTATCGATCTCGATCCGCACCCCGGGCACCGCCCGCCCGACACTGCCCATGCGACGATTGCCCGGAAAGTTTGCGGTCGCGATCGGACTGGTCTCGGTGAGGCCGTAGCCCTCGTAGACCATGATGCCGAGCGCGTCGATGAACTCGGCGACCTCGCACGAGAGCGCCGCCGAGCCGCTGATCGCGTACTTGAGGCGTCCGCCGAAGCGTTCGCGAATCGTCGCAAAGGCAAGCCGGTCGGCCAGCCAGAGCACGAGCTGATCGAGCAGACCGAGATTCGCGCCACGGCCCTTGCGGGTCGCGGCGTCGATGCCGGCCCGCACCAGCGACTGCACCATCGCCGGCTTCGAGGCAATTTGTTTATGGACGCCCTCATAGAGCCGGTTGAAGATTCGCGGCACGGCGAAGAGCACCGTCGGCTTGACCTCGGCGAGGTTGCCGACGAGATTCGGGATCGTATCGTTGATCGCGATCTCGCCACCGAAGCTGAGCAGACCGTGCAGCTCGCAGGTCTGGCCGAAGGAATGCGCCCAGGGCAGAAAGGCGAGCGAGCGCTCGGCACCCTCGAAAGCGAAGCTCTCGTGGATCGCCTCGATATTCGAGCAGATGTTGCGGTGCGTGAGCATGACGCCCTTGGGCAGGCCCGTCGTGACCGAGGTGTAGATCAGCCCCGCGAGTTCGTCGGACTCGGGCTGCACCGACGGCACAGGCCGCGCCCGGCCGTGCTCCCGCAGGTGCTCGAAGGAGCCCGCGTCAGCCGCCGTGCCCTCGAGGTCGACCACATGCTCGAGCGTCGGCACCCGGCCCTTCATTTCGGTCAGGACATCCACGATGAGACGGGTCGCGCCGATAGCGACACGTGCACCGCAGTCGGCAAGGATAAACTCCCATTCCCTGGCGAGCTCTGCCTCGTACATCGGCACGAACGTCGCACCGAGCCCATTGGTCGCGTAGCAGGCCGCAGCCCACTCGACGCGGTTGTCGGCCACGATCGCGACTCGATCGCCACGTCGGACGCCGAGCGCAGCCAGTCCGCCACGGACCTCGTCGACCAGTGCCGCGAACTCGCCATAGGTCATCCACTGCCACGTGGCTTCGCGCCGCACGCCGAAAAGGTTGCGTTCGCCGTGACGGGCGACGCTCGCCTCGAACATCGCCACCAGGTTGCTCAGATGCTGTGCCATGGGAGCGAGTCCTCTCCCACACGACAGGGCCCGTCAAGGTGGGCCGTGGCCTCCCGCACCGCCCGCCCGGCTGGCCTTTCCCGGACCGACCGGCCGTGCCAAGCAGGAGGGCTGTGGTCGAGATGGGATGGGTTCCGACGCCGCGCGCCTGGGCGAGCGACCGGCTCGACCTCCGGCGGGGCCGGAGATCGCGACGATGAATACACCGCGGGCGTGGGGCGCGGTTGGCGCGCAGGCGTCCGCGTCGCCGACGCCTGCAGCGACGCGGACGGCATCCTGCGCGGCAACAAGGACGGGCGCGCGCTGGCGTTCGGGTCGCCGGAGCCGGGGGCGATGAATACGGTCCCCGCACGACCGCCGCGCCTGCTGGCACTGGCCGAGGCGGAGATCCCCTCGGCCGTCCTCGGCGTGCACGCCGTGGCGGGGTTCCTCGCGGCGATGGGGCACTGCGAGTTCCGCATCGGCACATCGGTCGCGGCGCGCGCCGCCGACCTGGCGTGGTGCGATGCCCTGATCCTGGTGCGCGGCGCGGCGCCGGCCGAGGTCCGATTGCTGCGCGAAGCGCAACGCCTCGGGCGGCGCGTCGCGACCTACCTCGACGACGATCTCGAAAACGTCCCGGCCGGCGCGCGGAGTGCCTATTTTTTCCGCTCGGCGGTGGTGCGCCGGGGCGTGGCCGAGATCGTGCGCGCGGCCGATGCGGTGCTGGTCTGCAACCCACTGCTTGGCGACGAACTCGCCCACCGCCACGGCATCTCCCCCACCGTCCTCCTGCAACCCGCACCGTCGCCGCGGCTCGACTTCCTGCGGGCGCCCGGTGCCACGCGAGGCACGGCCGCGCCACGGGGGACGCCCCCGCGGCGCGTGAGAATCGGTTTCCTTGGCAGCGTCGATCACGCAGCTTTCATCGACGAGTTGCTCGGCGATGTGCTCCGCCAGCTCGCCCGCGAGCGCGCCGGCACGATCGATTTCGTCTTCTGCGGCGCGAAGCCCGAGCTCGTCACCGCACTCGGTGCAACCTGGCACCCCTTCGATCCCGACTTCGCCCACTGGCGCGCCACGGCGGCCGCGCTCGATCTCGACATCGGCCTGGCCCCGCTCCCCGAATCTCCGTTCCATCGCTTCAAGTATTGGAATAAATTCCTCGAGTACGGCTCGCTCGGCATCGCCGGGATCTATTCAGAGGGCTCGCCCAACGCGCAGATCGTGCGAGACGGCGAGAGCGGACTCGTGCGGCCGAACAAACCCGAGGCATGGCACGAGGCCCTGTGCACACTGCTCGACGACCCGAGCTTGCGGCAGCGACTCGGTGCCACCGCCCGCGCCGAGGTCGAGGGCCGCTTCGCACCGGCGGCGCTCGAGTCGGCCTGGCTCGCCGCACTCGCCGCCTTGCTCGCCCACCGGGCAGCCCCCGTAGAGGCCGCCCAGGTGCGACTCGCCACCGGGCGCGTGCGCCACCTGCGGGACCGGCTCGCGGTCTACGGTCCGTTGCGCTTCGCCGAACGCCTCGTCGGTCGGCTCAGCGGCCGCCTCCGCCCCAGCTGACGCTCCCTCACGACGACAACACACCGCCTGCTCGCGGCCCGAGCGCACCTCAAGCAACCCGTGCCGCAGCCCGCGCCCGAGTGCCGTGCTTGCGCTGCCACCTCGCCCCGTCGCGCGCAGAACTCCGCGCCCGGCCCGCCGAAGTCGCACGACCGGCTTTGGGTGATTTGGGTGGCGCCCGCCCCGACGCCGGGCGGGCTTCAGCGCGCCAGATGCTTGATCTTGTCGAAGGTCACTTTCTTGACCTGCCGGCGCATGAACTCCGGCGCGAGTGCTCGCACCACATAGCCCGAGGCGGGGCCCGCGGGGTAGGTCGTGTCGTGTCGGCCACGAGCAAGCGTCTTGAAAATGTGCTCGACCAGCGCCTGCGGCTCGCCCATTCCGGCCTTGGCGACCGGTGGCATCCGTGCCCGGTCCCTCTCCTGGAAGAAGGGCGTATCGAACGCACCCGGATGGATGATCGTGACGTAGACACCATCGTCCTCGACCTCGATCCCGAGGGCATCAGCGAGGCCCGCCAGCGCATGTTTGGAAGCGCAGTAGGCCGACTCGTCGGGCGTGGAGAGTTTGCCCGCCACCGAACCGATGAAGACGATGCAGCCGTTCTTCATCGCCACCATCTGCGGCAGCAGCAGCTTGGTGAAGTAGAGGCTGCCGAGATAGTTGACACGGATCATGTTCTCCATGTCCTCGAGCGGCCAGTCGATGAAGGGACGATGGCCGCCGTAACCGGCGTTGTTGATCAGCATGTCGATGTTGCCGTAGTGGGCGAGCGCGCGGCTCACGCACTGCTGCACTTGCGCCAGTTCGCGCACGTCGCACGGGAGGACGATCGCCTCGACGCCGATGGCCGCAACCTCGGCGCGCAGCGCCTCGAGTTCGGCCTCGCGACGGGCGACCAGCACGAGCCGCGCGCCCTTTTCCGCGAGCTTGCGGCAGAGCAGAAGGCCAATGCCGCTCGAAGCCCCCGTGACCAGCGTGCGAACACCCTTGAAGTCGGAGATCCTGTCCATCGCCATCGGCCTCCCATGCTTGACCCACGCCGCGGCGCAGACGACCGCCGCCGCACCAGCGCATCTACGTCACACGCCGCGCCGCGAGACAGGTTACATCGAATCGCTGCCCGCGGAAGCCGGATCGACCCGGATCGAGCCGGCGTCCGAGCCCGTGAACGAATCGCGGTGGCGAAGAGCTCATCACGCCGGCGCCTCATGAACCGGGAATCGGCGAAGGACTCGCGCTCTCTCCGTCTGCACAACGCCAGGAAATCAGGGCGAGCTGGCGGGCGTCGACCTGGCCGGGCCCAGCAGTGACCTCTCAGTCCACACAGCGCCAGGAGATCAGTGCAAGGCCGTCCGCACCGGGCTCGAACACGGCCTCGACGCGGCGGCCCGCACGCACGTCGGCCACAGTGCAGCCGCGCAGCCGGCCAATCATATGCGGCCCCTCGTCGAGCTGAACGTCAATCACTATGTATGGCAGCTCGTCGACAAAGGCCGGCAGCGTCGGCCCGTGCACCACCGTCCAGGTGTAGATCGCGCCGCGCCCGCTGGCCGCCTGCCAGACGCCACCCGGCGCGTGACAGCGCGGACACATCGGCCGTGGCGGATGGCGGGTGGTCTCGCACTCGGGGCAGCACTGCAGCACGAACTCGCCGCGCGCCGCGGCGGCAAAGAACTCCGCGTCATCCGGCGTCGGTTCGGGGCGCGGCGCTTCGGGCTGCACCCAGCGCGCCGCGGCTCCCATCGCCGACGGATCGCCCCTGTTCTCCTGCCCCGCACTCATACGCGCACGCTCACCGCGGGTGCCGCGCGCTTGTTGGCACAGCCGACGTTGCAAAGCTCCCGTGCCGCACTCATACGCAGAGCCTCACGGCCGCCGCAGCAACACCGCACCGGTCGGGTCGGTATTGCCGCCGGCCACGAAAACGACCTCGGCACCTGCCACCTGGGCTGAGGAGGTGCCGCGGATCTGTCGCACGGCCTCGATTGTATTGTTGAAACCGTGCACGAAGGCCTCCGAGAGCTGGCCGCCGTTGGTATTGCAGGGCAGGCGCCCCCCCTGCCACGAGAGCCCGCCGTCCGCGACGAAAGCACCCCCCTCGCCGCGGCCGCAGAAGCCGTACTGCTCGAGCGCGATCACGACCAGCGAGGTGAAGAAGTCATAGAAAAAAGCGACATCCACCTGGCCCGGCACGATGCCGGCATCGGCCCAGAGCCTTCGTCCGACCCGCACGGCCGACTCCTCGTCCCAGGGCCGGGCAAAAAGGCTGGCGAGCCGGATGTGGTGCGAACCCGCCGACATCGCCCCGGCCAGCACCAGCGCCGGCGTCTGCCGCAGATCGCGCGCGCGCTCGGGCGTGGTGAGGATGAGCGCACACGCGCCGTCGGTCTCGATGTTGCAGTCGAAGAGCCGCAGCGGTTCCGAAATCATGCGCGACGCGTGGTGGGCGGCACGCGTCATCGGCTCGCGCATGACGGCGGCGGGATTGCGCCGGGCGTGTTCGCGAAAAGCGATCGCGACATCAGCCCACTGGTCGTTGGTGGTGCCGTACTCGATGCGGTGGCGCATCGAGATCATCGCCATCTCCTGGAACGCGCTGACGAGCCCGTGCGGCACATGCCATTTGTTCGGCCCCGGCAGGCGGGAGGGGAGCTTCTCCCAGTAACGGCCGCCCTGGTGCGGGTTCTGGCCGTAGCCCGAGGCCTTGCCCCGGGCGCGCGAGCGGTATACAAGCACTGTTTCCGCCATGCCCGCCGCGATCGCCGTCGCCGCGACCACGATCACCGACGCCGAGCCGCCGCCCCCGAAGCTCGTGCCGGCGAAGAAGCGCAGATCGACGTTGCCGAGGAGCGCCAGGATCTGCTCCTCGTCGATCTGCTCCATGTCGTAGCGCACGAGCCCGTCGATCGAGCGCGGATCGAGGCCGGCGTCGGCGCAGGCCGCCAGGATGGCCTCGGCCGCCATATCCAGCTCGGAGCGACCGAGCCCGCGCCCGAAGGCGGTCTGGCCGATGCCGGCGATCGCGGCACGGTCGCGGAGAGGGTTCGCTCGCGGGGGCATCGCACTCCCGCATTGCCCGCGGCACGGGTGGTGTCAACGCGCACCGCGATGCCACGCGCCAGACCCGCGCGATAGACTCGCGCGGGCCACCGAGGGGAGCCACATAGCCGGGCGACGAGATACCCGGCGGCCCATCCCGGCCCGGTCTCCGGCCATAAATCGCACTCGTCTGCCACCGGCACCCGGCCGTATGCCGACGCAGCGACCGCCTGGTCGCGAAACGTCCGGACTCGTCCAAGCGACGCCCCGACGTGCCCGGTCCAGCCGGCGGCTCATGCGCAGCGCGACACGTCCTCAGGAGCAGGGCACGACCGGACTCTCGACCAGCAGCGAGTTGAGCTCGTTCTCGAGCGAACTCTCGATCCCATTCATCGCGTTCTCGTATTCGTCCGCGAGCTGGACATGGAAGAGATCGTCGATGTTCTCGGCGAGCCAGTCGAGCGTCCCCTGCGCGACGGCCACCACGTCGTCGACGAAATCGTCAATACCCCACACCCCCGGATCGATGATCTCGACCTCGTCGATCGTGAGGTAGAGCGCAGGTGCCCCCTGCGGGCACGCCCGGGCCGTGAGCGTGCCGCGCGCGGTCGCGGTCATCTCGGAAGCCTTCATCTCGGTGGTATCCGCTGCACAGATGCCCGACTGGCAGAGCTTCCAGTAGACGTCGGCCACCAACCCGGGACTCACCTCGAGCGACATGTCGACCGCCAGCGAGACCGAGTCCTCATCGGGAAGGTAGGGCACGCTCGCATCCTTGAACTCCAGATTCTCGAGCCCGGTGACGTCCTCGACCCGTATCGTGACCGAGCCGGTGGCAACGTCGGTGCAGCCGTCGTAGCAACTGTCCTTCTCGTCGCCGCAATCGTAATTGCAGGAGCAAGTCTTTCCCCAGGCGCAACCGTAGCAGCAAGCGACCTCGCAAGCGTCCTTCGAAACTTTGCAGGTTTCATAGTATGCGCTACAGGTGCCCGCACAAGCGTCATCGAGATCGCTGGTCGAATACGAGGCCGAGGTCCCCATATAATCGCAGAATTCAATCCGGGGGATGGTCGATCCCGGGCAGTCGGGAGCCGCCGAGAACTCCAGTGTGTCGACCAGGTAGTCGTAGTAAGTATTCAGGGCCAAGACCGTCGCCGCTTCGATGTCAACGATAGCGTGTTGCTGCCAGAGGTCACCGGGGTCGGGCTCGAGCGCCGTCAGCCGGCCGAGATGGACCGTGAGCCCGCTGATCTTGCCATCCTGGGCCTTGGCCGCGACGCCGACGACCACGAACGGCCAGCTCGCGGTGAGCTGTGAGGTGTCCGGAGCGTAGGTCCCATCCGACGACCCCGAGAAGACGAAATTGCTCGAGGAGACCCCGGTCAGAAAATCCGGTGTCAGGGAATCGACCGTCCGCGACGGGGTCCCCCTGGCCAGACCAACTCCCTTGAGATCGTTGTCCGAGACCTTCATCTCGACTCCGGCCGCGAGCTGTCCTGCGGAGAGGGTGACGTACTTCTCGTAGCTGCTGCAATCGCCGGCCGAGACTCGCGTCTTGGCGCCGGTATTGACGTCGACGAAGTCGCCGAAGAGGCACTTGAACTTGCCGTCTCCGACGCGCCCCCCGAGGCTCATCAGGGCCCAGGTGCCGCTGCTGCCCGCAGCGCCGCCGTACCCGGGCGCCAGGATCCGCTGCTCGTACTCGCTGCTCTTCGCGACGACCGTGGTCGAATCCGTCCAGACGAGCGTGTCCACCGTGACGGTCGATGCCGCGGCTCCGAGACCCACCGGCTGCACCAGCGGCTCGGGAAGCGCGGCCGGTGCATCTGCCGGCACATCGAGCAGCCTCCGTACCGCCAGGAGCAAGGCGGCCTCGCCACCGAAGGCCAGCCCGCGCCGCTCCGCAAAGGTCACCAGATTCGCGAGATCCTCCTGCTCCGCGAGCGCACGCACGAACGCGTTGGAGCGATGGAACTCACGCAGAACCCCTTCGCGTCGCTCCGCCACAAAGGGCATCAGCAGCCTCACGTCGTAGCAGGCGGCGGTTTGCCCTTGCCCGATCGCGTCGGGCGAGCACTCGACCCGGGCGATCGCGGGTACTGCTGCAATGCCCTGCTCGCGGAAGACGTCATCCAGCCGCGCCGCCACTCGCTCGGCCATGCCCGCGCCCGACTCGCTCAGCCCGAAGGTGATGACCATCGCGGCCATGCCCAGATGACTGGGGGCTTGGCGCGCACTCTCGCCACAACTCGCCACGACCAAGCCGCAGGCCAGCAGTACGACGTGTGCCATCCCGCAGCCCCGATCCCGCCAGCTTCTTGAGGACCCCGTTGCCATGTTCGCCCTTCCTCCTCGACAGGAATCTTATGGCACCTACCCGGCCATGAGGTACGCATGGTTGTCAACCCCTGGTGTGCCCCGCCCCGCAGGACAATCCCTTTTCGGGACTTCCTATCGCCCCGGTCCAGCCTGCAGACCGCTGCGCAGAATCCAGGCTGGCTGCGGCTCGGCGTCGAGCGACGCAAGCTGGTGCATGGCCCGGTGCACCGGCGGGCCTCGGACGTAACCGGCAACCCTACTGCCAGCAGATCCACCTAGACGACCGGAACTCGGCGAGGTCGATGCTGCGGCCCAGCCCGGATTGTCTTCAACCGCACCGAGCCGGCACCGCCTACCGTTCGCGACCGGGCACGGCCGGAGATCTCGTATCGGCCGAGCCCTCGCGGGCGCCCCTCCTGCCACCCGGGCTTCCTTCAGGTCGCAATGCTTGCACGATCCGGCGGACCGGGATTGAGTACCCGCGCCATGTTCCACGAGCCTCCGGCCGCAATCGACCATGTTCTGCGACTGCCCGTCTGGGCTCTGGGGCTGTTCATCCTGGGGGTGTGGCTCACGGTGGCTGCCGTGATTCATCGCTGGCTCGTCCCCTGGTTGATCGAACGCAAGGGGCGCGAATTTGGCCATTTCGAGACCGAGGTGGCGTCCCAGGTCGGGATCGCCTTCGGACTCCTGCTCTCGTTCAACGCGATCGACGTCTGGGGCCGCGTGACCGACGCGCAAAATGCCGTCATGAACGAAGCCTCTGCTCTACGTGAGGCCGCCGATCACATCGAGCAGCTCCCCGCCGAGCCCCGGGCGCGCGGCAAGAACCTGCTGCACAGCCACCTGAGCGCCACCGTGAACCGCGAATGGCCCCTGCTCGCCCCCGGACACGTGCCGCTCGAACGTCCGCCCACCCTGCGGGCGCTGATGGCCTTTGCGCGCGAGAGCACGAACGGGGATCTGATCGACGTGGTTGCCGAGGCCGCGCGGGCACGCGAGAGTCGGGTCCGGATCGCGGCGCACCGCATGTTGCCGCTGCGCTGGGTGCTGGTCTTCCTACTCGGGGCCTTCACCTTGCTCGCGCTCGGACTCGCCCATGGCAGCGCGCCGGTTGCCCGGCGCGTGGCGGTAGGGCTCTCGGCGCTCGCCATCGCAAGCTGCTTTGCCGTCCTCTTTGCACAGGCGCGGCCCTTCCTCGGGCCACTCGCGCTGAAGCCGCATGAACTGAGCGCTCTTGCGGCGAACCTCGCCAGCCCCGGCACGCGGTAGAATCGCCTCCCGGCGCCAGCACCGACGCGACGCTGCCGCCGCTCGCACAACCGGCCGGGCGTAACGCACCAAAAAAACAGGACGCCGGCACTCGCGACCGCTCCTGGGACGACCTGCGGAACGCTGCCGCCTGGCATCGCACCAAAAAAACGGGGGCCGCCGGCGAATGTGCCAGCGGCCCCTCGCTGTGCAAAATACGAGCGTCTGGTCAGTCGATCAGGCTCGTCACCGGCTCGAGGAAGGCCGCGCTCGCCGAACCGTAGCCACCGCCACCCCCTCCTCCGCCACCCGTGTCGCCACCCGTGACACAGGTGGATTCGCAGGTGTGGAAGTCGCTCAGGCACTGGCCACCGCCGGCGCGACTGGTCCAGAAGCAACCGCCCAGACACCCGGCGTAGGCGATGCTCACCTGCGCGTAGCAGAGGGCCCGGATCGGAGCCGTGCGGCAGGCGTCCTTGGCGATCTTCGCCTCGTCGCCACAGGTCGCGGCACAGCCCAGTCCGGATTGCATCGCAGTCTCACTGCACGTCCGGAGATCACCGGCACAGACCTCGATACACTGGCGGAAATCGTTTGGGTCGATGGGTTCGACGGGATCTCCGCCACCCGTGCCGCCACCGCCCGTCTCACCGCCACCATCCTCGTTGGGGTCGGGCAGGACGCAGGCATCGCGGCACGTGGTCAAATCAGTCTTGCAGCTCTCACGGCCCACCGCCCAGGAACCCTTGCAGCCGGTGAGGCACTCCGCTCGCGTCGCGCTGGTCCGACACTGTTCCTTGCAGCTCCGCTTGGCAATCACAAAATCACTGACACAGCCGCGGATCGCCCCGCCGCAGGTCGAAATGCATTCGCCCGAAATCACCGGTGCCGCGCGGGCGGACGTCGCCGTCAACAGGAAACCGGCCGTCGCGGCCAGCAGAATCGTCGAGATCGTGCGGAGCGGCGTCATCATTGGGGTCCTCCCCGAGGGTTTGCAGGCGTCCCGTCGGGCAGGACGAACCTCGTTCCCTCAGGACTAGCCCCACTCGAGCGAACCTGTCAACGCTTTCCCCGCATCGAGGTGTCCGCGAATTCGCTCCCGGCCCGTGCCCCGCTGGCTCGGGGCCGGGAACCGACCCGCGGGATCAGCAGGGCCCCGCAATCGCTTGCGGGGGTGGCCTCAACCGCACCGGCAGACAATACTTGGGCGGGGAGCGAGAGCCTTCCCCGGAGGGCGAGAAACCCGCAGGACACTTCGCCGAAACCTCAGCGGGAGCAAAGCCCTTCCGAAGCAAGGGAGTGGGACCATGGCTGAGCAGTTCTACCCGGTCGTCGTCGGGCTCGTGATGGCAGCAATCGCCTTGAGCCTCGCTGTGTTCATCGCGAACGCAACCGACGTACCCCATCATCCGTGAGGGGGCGCCCGCTCCCGCCGGCAACGCGGGCGGGGCTACGCCGAGGCCTGATAGGCGGCGATGACGGCGTCAGTCGGGCCGTCGAGCCGGACCCGGCCGCGCTCGAGCCAGACGGTGCGCGAACAGAAACGGTGGATGGTCTCCATGTTGTGGCTGACCAGCACCAGCAGCGAGGCGCCCGCCACCATTTCATCGAGTCGGCGCTGGGCCCGCTCCTGGAAGCGCTGATCACCCGCTGCGACGATTTCGTCAAGTAATAGAATATCGACATCGATCGCGGTCGAGACGGCGAAGGCAAGCCGCAGCACCATCCCCATGGAATATTTCTTGACCTGACGGTCGAGCGCACTCCCGAGTCCGGCAAAGTCCGCGATGGCCTGACGTTTCTCGCGAATCTCGGCTGGGGTCATGCCGAGCAGGAGGGCGCGCGTGGTAATGTTCTCCCAGCCCGAGGCTTCCATCTCGAAGCCGGTCGCGAGTTCGAAGAGGCAGGCGATCTCGCCGTCGGCGAGCGCCCGGCCCGATGTCGGGGCGTAGATGCCGCACATCGTCTTGAGCAATGTAGTCTTGCCCGCGCCGTTGAGTCCGACGATGCCGACCCGCTCGCCGCGCTCGATCCGCAGGGACACATCGTCAAGCGCGTGCAGCACTCCGGCGGCGGGATCGACCGGCCGACCAAGCCACCCGGCGAGCCGGTCGCGAAGTCCGCGCGGACCGCCGTCGCGGAACTCGAGGCTGACCTTGTCGAGCAGGATCACAGCCAGAACACCACGCGCCGACGAGCGGCGTGCAGGGCCAGCAGCCCACCCGGAAGCAGGAGCCCGATCATCAGGCCGGCCGCGATCCAGTGGGGCAGCGGCGCCACCTGCCCGAAAACGATCGGCGTCCGCACCAGCATGATGAGGTGATAGACGGGATTGAAGGTGAGCATCCACGCCAGTCCGTGATCGGCCAGCAGCGTCGGCGGGTACATGATCGGCGTCGCATAGAAGAGTGCCTGCACGGCGACCGTCTGGATGTAGGTAAAATCGCGCAACGAGGTATTGACGACGGCCGAGGCGCAACACACCGCCAGTCCGAAGAGGCCCCAGAAAAGCAGCGCGGGCAGCAGCGTGATCCAGGCCGGCGTCGGAAAACGCCCGAGGGCAAGCGCAACCAGCACCACCGCCACGAGCCCCATCACCAGCGCCACCATCGCCGCAAAGACCATGCGCAGCGGGTAGGCGAAGAACGACACGCCCGGAATCTGCTTGATGTAGCCCTCGGCGGCGATCAGGGCGATCGCGCCGCCATCGATGCAGGCGGCAAAGTAGCTCCACAGGATCAGACCGCAGAAGAGATAGGGCAGGAAGTCGCGCAAGGAAGTCCCGAAGAGCCGCGAGAAGACGACTCCGATCACGATGCCCATCCCGAGTGGCGTCAGGGTCGCCCAGGCCAACCCGAGCATGGTCGAGGTGTAGCGCCGCACGAGATCGAGCCGGGCGAGTTGCCAGGCGATCGCGACGGTCTGCCGAAGCGAGGCGCGCAGATGCGGCGGCCCGGGTCGCGTCGGGATCCCCGGCGCCGGGGTGGCCTTGGCCTCGGGGCCGCCCGGCTCCTTCACCGGAACCACTGCGCGACCTCCGCAGCGGGCCGGCGCCGACGCACCCGGATTGCTTGACGCCAGCGCAGCGCCCGCGGCGTCTCGCGGGCCACGTCGAGAAACGCCCCGAGCGAACTCCACTCCCGCGCGAGACAGCCACCGACCACCACCACGTCGCGCGCGAGCCCACGCCAACCACAGCGCCACCAGACCGCCGCGTCGGCATTCTTGATCCGCATCAAGAACCGATTGCGGACCGACGCCCGGTTGATCGCCGCCGGCAGCTCGCGTCGACGTTCGGGAAGCACGCGGCGGACGTGGTACCCGACCGCCCGCGGCACGTAAAGACAGTCCCAGCCGAGGAGCTGCGCGCGCCAGGCGAGGTCGGCATCCTCGCGATAGGCAAAGAAGCGCTCGTCGAAGACCTCGCCCTCGACCGCGATGTCGTCGAGCATCGCACGCGACAGCAGCACGCCGGCGCCGGTCGCCCCAAAGACCGCCTCCTCGGTGTCGTACTGACCGTGATCGGGCTCGCCCGAGCCGCGATCGAGATGGCGGAACGCCCGCGTGACGATCATGCCGCTCGAGTCGATCTCGACCGGCGCGAGCGGCGCGCCATCGTCGCCCGCACGCAGCAACTTGCCGCAGAGCGCACCTGTGCGCGGCAGGACCCGCGCACGCTCGAGCAAGCGTTCGAGAAACGTTGGTTCGAGAAACGCATCCGGATTGAGCACCAGCACCCAGGGCGCGGCCGTCGCGCGGATGGCCCGGTTCTGGCCCGCAGCAAAGCCAAGGTTCGAGTCCTGGCGCAGGACCTGCGTCACGATGCCGTGACCAGCGGCGATGGTCGCGCTCCTGTCGCACGAAGCATTGTCGAGCACCACGACCTCGGCGGGCGGCAAGGTCTGGTGGGCAAGCGCGTCAAGGCAACGCGCGAGCCAGCGAGCGCTCTCCCAGGTCACGATCGTCACCGCAACCACGCCGGGCGCCGGCTCCACGGGCGGAGCCGCGGCTGCATCCGACGGCTCGTTGCGTTCACCCTTCATCGTCGCGCCCGCGGGCCACGCGCACGTCCACGGCGAGCCGGGCGAGCCCGACGAAGCGCTGCGGGCCGCACGCGACCACCTGAAAGACCAGCGCCCGATCCCACCAGTCGAAGCTCGCGTCGCGATGGTCGGCGTCGCCATGGACGGCGACCGAGACCGAATAGCTGCCGGGACCGATCTCGAGCGAAACCTCGAAGAGAACGTCGACGGCCTCGCCCGCCGCGAGCCGAACCGGATCGATGCCGAGGTGATGGGTGTTGGTGCCGAACACGTCGGTCCCGAAGCGGTCGCGGATCGCGATGCCAACGGTCGGCAGGTCCCCCGCCTCCTGCGCCCGCACGCGACAGCCGAGGGTCAGCCGTTCGCCGGTGTGAAAGACACCGCCGTCGGCGACCGCGCGTCCCAACACCGGGCGTGCCACGACCTCGACGATCTCGACCGCGCGGTTGCCCGAGCGCGTCGCGACGCGCTCGTCGCGGCCAATACGCTGCTCGATCGACCCGCCATCGCGCTCGGCGATCAGCGCGTTGTAGAAATCGTAGACTTCGTCGGGTGGACCGAGACGCAGAACGCTTCCTGCGTCGAGCAAAAGAGCGCGCGAGCACAGCGCTTTCACCGCCGCCGGATCATGCGTCACGAAAAGCAGTGTCGTTCCCGCCTCACGCAGTTCCCGGATGCGCGCCATCGATTTGTGCTGGAAGTGGACGTCGCCAACCGAGAGCGCCTCGTCGATCAGCAACACGTCGGGACGCACCGCCGTGGCGACGCTAAAAGCGAGTCGCACCTGCATCCCGGTCGAATAGGTGCGCACGGGCCGGTCCATGTGATCGCCGAGTTCGGAAAACTCCCGTATCCAGGGCAGCACCGCGTCGATTGTCCGCTCGTCGTGGCCGAGGAGCTGCGCCGAGAGCCGGGCGTTCTCCCAACCATTGAACTCGGGATGAATGCCCAGGCCGAGTTCAAGCAAGCCCGCCACCCGCCCCTCGATCGCGAAGCGACCCGAGCTCGGCAACGTCGTCCCGCCCAAAATACGCAGCAGCGTGCTCTTGCCGGCCCCGTTCATCCCGATGATCCCGAGTGCCGCACCGGCCTCCAATTCGAAGCTCACCCCGCGCAGGACCTCCGCTTCGTGGTGACGCACGCGCCAGCGCGGTGCGAGCCATGCCAGCAGCCGGTCGCGCGGCCGCGTATAGACCCGATAGGTCTTGCACACGTCGTGGACCGAAATGCGGCCCATCAGAGCTCGTCCGTCATCTCGCCGGCGAAACGGCGAAAGACCGCGCGACCGAGAGTGAGGCTCGCGAGCCCGGCGATCCCCGGCACGACCATCGACCCGGCCTCGGGCAAGCGGCCTTCGAGAACCGCCGCCTGGAGCGCGACGACAATCCCGGTCATCGGGTTGAGCTCCACCAGCGGGCGGGCCCACGTCGGCACGATCGCCGCCGGATAGACGATGGGTGTCAGCCAGAACCAGTACTGCACGACGATGCCGAGACCATGCCCAATGTCGCGGAAAAAAACATTGAGGACGCCGAGCGCCACGCCGAGCCCGAGCCCGATCGCCTGCTGCAACAAGACCAGCGGCACCAGCACGAGCAAGCCCGGTCCGGGAAACCGTCCAGAGACGAGCAAGAGCGCCACGAGCAGGGCGAGCGTGATCGCGAGGTGCAGCGTCGCCGAGAGCCACGCGACCGTCGGCAGCACGACGCGGGGGAAGGCCATCTTCTTCATCAGGTTGCCCTCGGCGACGAAGATGCCGGTGCAGCGCTGCAGGATCTCGGTGAAGCTCGTCCACGTCAGCACCCCGGCGCAGAGGAAGAGGCCGTAGGAGAGTCCGTCGCCACGCCCGGGCAGGCGGCCGCCGAGCATGGTGCCGAAGACCAGGGTGTAGATCACGATGGTCGCGAGCGGCTGGAGGATCGCCCAGGCGCTGCCGAGCAACGAGCCGCGATAGCGCGCGCGAAACTCACGGCGCACCATGCCCAGCACGAAGCGCCGGTAACGCCACAGATCTGCGATCACGCCCCCCCCTCCGCCACGGGCGCCAAGACTAGCTCTGCCGGCGCCGAAAGCGGAGCGCGGCCCGCAGCACCCGGCCGGCGGCCGGCTCCGAGCGGAAGGATCATGGTCGCAGCTGGATTCGAACCAGCGACCTCCTGCATGTGAGGCAGGCGCTCTAACCTCCTGAGCTATGCGACCTTGAGCGGCTCGCCTAACAGAGCCCTGCGGGACCGGCCACGCGACAGGCGCCACCCGACGCCACACCCCGATGCGCGACACCCCAACGCCACACCCTGACCCGCGCCACCCCGCCCCAGCCGCCGATCGGCACGGCCACGCGCCCGTGGTAGGAAACGGCTCGACGCCCGCGATGGACACCGCTCCGAGACGATTTGCGACCTGCGGCCCGGTGGCCGCGCGCGCGACCAGAGGCGCAGCTTGAACCGCCACGCCGTCCTGCTGTTCACCTACGTGGGCGTGGCGCTCAGCGTGTCCTTCCTCTGTTCGTTGTTGGAGGCCGTGCTGCTCTCGATCCGCCTCGGCGAACTCGAGGACCGCCGTGCCACCGGCGGCCGGGGCATCCAGCGGCTCCTCGTCTTCAAGCGCGAGAGGCTCGACGACGGCATCAGCGCGGTACTCACCCTCAACACCGTCGCTCATACAATCGGAGCAGCACTCGCCGGTGCCGAGGCAGCGACCGTCTTTGGCAGCGCGTGGGTCGGTGTCTTCTCGGCCGCACTCACGCTGGCCATCCTGATCGGAACCGAAATCATCCCCAAGACGATCGCCACCGTCTACGCCTCCAGGCTCGCCGGCTTCGTCGGCCACGCCGTCTGGGCCATGGTCTGGTTGCTCTCGCCCGTGCTCATCCTGACACGAACCTTGACCCGGGCGATCGCCCCGCACGGGCATCCGCCCGTGTCGCGCAGCGAGGTGCTGGCCCTGGTCTCGCTGGCCGCACGCGAAGGGGCGCTGCAGGTGGACGAGTCACGGGTCTTCGGCAACGTGCTCGGCCTCGAGCTAATCCGGGTCGAGGACGTCATGACGCCGCGCACCGTGGTGACGATGCTGCCCGAGACGACCGCGGTCGGCGAACTGCTGGCCCACGACGAGGCCATGGCGTACTCGCGAATCCCGCTCTTTGCCGGCAATCGCGACCACGTCACTGGCTACGTGCTGCTGCGCGAGGTGCTGCTGCGCCACGCACGCGGCGCCGACGCGACGACCGAACTCACCCGCTTCCGGCGCGACATCGGCTTCATCCCGGCGCGCGCCACGCTCGCCTCGGCGCTGCGCCGCTTCCTCGATCAACGCGAACACCTGGCCATGGCCGTGGACGATTACGGCGGCATCGCCGGCCTGCTCACCCTCGAAGATCTGGTCGAGACGGTGCTCGGGGTCGAAATCCGCGACGAGTCCGATCGAGTCGACGATCTGCGTCAGGTCGCAACCGCCCTGCGCGACCAGCGACTCGCGCGCCTGCGCACGCTTCCGCCCGCAGCGACCTCCGCCGGGCGCTAGCCGCCCGCCCGGATCATGGCGGGCGAGACGGTCGCTGGCAGAAATAGCAAGAGACAGGTGGACCGAGCCGGTTCTCCCCGGGCCATTCCGCCTGGTGTCCTGTTCCGCAAATAGCTTTACAAATTCGGCTGAAGGGCGGCCGCTGCCTGAATCCTGCGCAGGATCCGCAGTTGTAAAGAAGCGTTGGAAACAGGCTGCTAGCGCCCGGCCAACGCGGCCAGGCGCGGCAGGATGCCGCCGAACGCGCCGTTGGAGAGGGACACCACCACATCCCCTTCGCTCCAGGTGTCCGTCACCCGCGCGACCAGGGCGTCGTGGTCGGACTCGGCCCAGGCGCAATGGCCGTCGCGCGCGCGGACGACGGCGCAGGCGGCCTCGGGCGAGAAGCGTTCGTCGGCGGCGAGTTGCTCGGCGCGATGCACGGGCCCGATCACGACCCGATCGGCCCTGGCCAGCGCATGCCCGATCTCGTCCTGAAAGATCCGCCGCCGCGAGGTGTTCGAGCGCGGATCGAAGAGCGCCCAGACGCGCCGGCCCGGGAAGCGCGAACGCACGGCGTCGAGCGTGCCGGCGATCGCCGTGGGGTGGTGCGCGAAATCGTCGATCAGCGTGATCGGCCACTCGACTATAATTTGCTGGCGACGCCGCACGCCATGGAAACTCGCCGCGGCCTCGCGCACCGCCTCGGCGGGAACCCCCAGAGACCGGCAGAGCACGAGCGCGGCGACGATATTGCGCGCGTTGAAAGTGCCGAGCATCGGGGTGCGCAACGCGACCGTCTCACCGTCGCCGTGCGCGACGAAGCCGAGACCGCCGGGTCCGTCGCCGATGTCGGTGATCCGCCAATCCGCGTCGGCGGCAACGCCAAACGTGCGGAAGGGGCGACCGCTCGCCCGCGCCACCGCGAGCGCCCGCGGAAAATCGGCCGAGACCACGATCGGTCCCTCGGCCGGCGGCAGCTCCAGCAGCCGCGCGAAGGCCGCCTCGACATGCGCCAGGTCGCGGAAGATGTCGGCGTGATCGAATTCGACCGCGTTGACGATCACCCCAAAAGGCTTGTAGTGCAGAAACTTCGAGCCCTTGTCGAAATAGGCGCTGTCGTACTCGTCGCCTTCGAGGACGAAGTCGCGGCCGGCACCCAGCGACCAGGGTCGCGGCAGATCGAGCGGCGCGCCGCCGATGAACCAGCCCGGCCGGCGGCCGGCGGTCACGAGTGCGTGGGCGCGAAAGGTCGCGGTCGTGGTCATGCCGTGCGTGCCGGCGACGACCAGCGCCCTGCGCTCAGGCAGGATCAGCGTCTCGATCGCCTCGGGCATCGACATCGTGGGGATGCCGTGGGTCCGCGCCGCGATGGCCTCGGGGTTATCGCGCGAGATCGCGTTGCCGATGACGACCAGGTCGGGGCGCGGCTCGAGGTTGGCGGCGGCCCAGCCGCGAGCGACCGGCACGCCAAGCCGCGCCAGTTCGTCGCTGGCCGGCGGGTAGACGTCGAGGTCGGAGCCCCGCACCGTGAAGCCCGATTCCACGAGGAGGCCGGCCAGCGCGGTCATGCCGACGCCGCCGATCGCGGTCAGATGGACGAGCTTCGGCGAGTTCATTTGAGCGCGTCCCATACCAGATCGTGCAGCACCGGCCGGAGCGCGCGAATACGATCATTGTCGCGGCGGGGATGACCGCGGTTGGTCAGCAGCACGACGTTGATGCCCTGATCGAGATCGATCCACAGCGACGTCCCGGTGAAGCCGAGGTGCCCGACCAGGCGTCGTCCCGCGAGTTGAGTCCCCGCCGAAGACGCCTTGCGCGAGGGCGTGTCCCAGCCGAGCGTTCGCGTGGTGCCGGGAATATCCGGGTCGATGGTCCACATCTGCCGCACCAGCGCCGGCGGCAGGGGGCCCTCCTGCCCCCGCCCGGCACGCGCCAGCACCGTCGCCAGCCCATCGACGTCACGGGCGGTGCCGAAGAGTCCGGCATGGCCGGCGATCCCGCCCATCAACCATGCATTTTCATCATCGACTTCGCCGCACAGAACCCGCCGCCGCCACGAACAGCGTTGCGTGGCGGCGATCATCGCGTCAAGCGGCTGGATGCGCTGCGTGATCACCTTGACGAGGTCGATGAAGCCGATCGAGTCGAGGCCGAGCGGACCGAAGAGGCGACGACGGCACCAGCGGTCGAGCGGCATCCCCGAGAGGGTCTCGACCGCCTGCCCGAGAGCGATGAAGCCGAGGTCACCGTAGATCGCATGTGTTCCCGGGGCCGCCTCGGGTACCTCACGCTCGATCTGATCCCAGACCCAGGCGCGGGCTTCGCGGCTCGGGATGAAATTGGGCCGGCCGAGCGCCGCGGCCGTCTTCCAGAACGGACGGTGTGCGGCCAGCCCGGAAGAGTGCACGAGCAGGTGGCGGAAGGTCGTCTCGCGCTTGCCGTGCACCGCGTAGCTCGGGAAGAAGCGTGTCAAGCGATCGTCGAGCTGCACGCGGCCGAGCGCCACGAGCTGCATGAAAGCGAGCGTGGTGGCGAGCGGCTTGGTCAGCGACGCCAGGTCGAACACCACATCGGGATGCATCGGCGCGCGCTCGGGCTCGCGCATCCGCTCGCCGACGGCGCGTTCGAAGAGCACCTCGCCATCGCGGCTCACCAGCATCACCGCGCCGGGAAAGGCCCCGTCGCGGACCCCGGCGTGCAGCGCGTCGTCAAGAGCCGCGAAACTCAAATCGCCACCACCGGCGCGTCACCGCCGAGCGTGCCACCGCCCGACGCCGGCAGGATGAGCCGCGCCGGCAAGCCGAGCGGCACGGCCCGGTTCACAGGCCCGTGACCGCAGGGCGCACCGAAGCCGACCGGCACGCCGAGGCTCTCGACGCGCGCGAGGATGGTCTCGCGCAGCTCGTCGGCCGGACCGCACTCGTGCATCGCCCCGAAGACGAAGGCGCGCACGCCGTCAAGCGCGCCGGCCTGAATGAGCTGCGTCAACATGCGGTCGATCTTCCGCTGCGGGCGCTCGGCGACGTCCTCGAAGAAGGCGATCGAATCCCGGAAGGACGGCTGCCAGGGCGTGCCGGCGAGGGCGGCGAGCACACTGAGACAGCCGCCGCGCACGGGCGCGACCACCTCGCCGGCGACCAGCGTCTCGGGCACCTCGAGGGTCCACCGCGGGCCGCCCTGCAAGAGCGCCAGCACTTCGCCGAGCCGGCCCGCGGCGTCCTCGCGGGCGACGTCGTGGGCGACCATGGGGCCGTGCACGGCGGCGACCCCCGCCTGATCGACGAGGAACGTCAAGAGCGCGGTCGCGTCGCTGAAGCCGACGCAGAGTCGCGGCCGCGCGCGCAGCCAGACCGGATCGAGGCTGGGCAGCAAATGCTGCGCGCCCCAGCCGCCGCGCGCGCACCAGATGAGATCGACCGCCGGATCGTCAAAGGCCGCCAGCAGATCCGCGAGCCGCTCGGCATCGGTCCCGGCGAAGAGCCGGTGCGGCGCGCGTGCGGTGGGCACAACGACCTCGAAACCGTGGCCTTCGAGCACCGCCACACCCTCGGCGAGTCGATCCGCGACGAGTGGCCCCGAGGGTGCGACGACGGCGATCCGCCCGCCCGGCCGCAACGCCGGGGGCAAGCATATGTTGATCGCAACGCCCACGTTCTCGCGGTCTCCGCTCGCTGTCCTCGCGCGTGCGGCGGCCGGAGGCAACGCCCCGGCTCTCGCTGGTGCGGATTGCATCCTTGCCGGGCGCATGATCCCGGCATCCTAGCCTGCAGCCCTGCCCTCGCGCGACCACCCGCGCTCGCGCCCGCCAAGAGACGCCCGCCCCGATGTCGAGGGCGAGCGGCCTGGCGTCGGCGCCTTCGCCCCGCGCCCGCCAGCGCCAAGAGACGCCCGCCCCGATCCCGCCCGGACTCACGCCGAACGTGCCCGACTTCGGGCCCCCCCACCACCGCCACTCCGCCGCCGCAAGACGCCCACCCCGATTCCGCGCCGGAGCCGTGCGGGCGTGCCCCTCCGCCCTGTCCGTCCTCCTTGCAAACCAGGGGAGCGGTGGTAGCCGCGGCGGGGACACTCTTTGCATGGCACAGGCACAGCAGCAGAGCCTCGCGGCCGCGGCGACCATCGTCGACGGTCTTGCCCGCCGCGGCCAGATCGAAGTCGGTACGGCGCGTGACACGGCGGTGGCCGCGGTCGCGGCCGCGATCGACACGCATCTAGCCGGACTCGCCCAGCTCGACCGCGACGCCGAGAAGCTCGCCGACCAGCACCTACGCGCGGCGGGCCGCGACGGACTCGGACTCGACCGCCGCAAGGTGGTGCAGATGATCCGCCAGCGGATCGCCAAGGAGCGGGACTTTCCCCTCTGATGCGACTCACCGAGGCACAGATCTCCCATCTCGCGCACCGCGCGATCGATGCCATCCGGGCGGCCGGCGTGCGGGTCGTGAACGAACGGGTCGCGCTCGGCGAGGCCAAGGAACTGCTGGCCCGCGCCCTCGGCGAAGATGCCGGAACCCACGAGCGGGTCGTCCGCAAGATCGCCTCGCTCTCGCGCCGCGTCCCCGAGGGCAGCTCGGAGTACGAGATCCTCTACCGGCAGTACTTCGAGGAAGAATCGCGGCGCGGTCGCCGCTAGGGCCTCGGCCGGCGGGCAGCGCCCGCAGCCGGCGGCCTCTCGGGTCGCGCCTGCCCCGATCAATGGGTCCGAGGGGTGCGCCACCCCCGGCTGCTTTCCGCCCGGTCGTCGGCCGTCGTGAAGGTCGAGCCGATCGATGGTCCGAGGGGCGCGCCGCCCCCTGCCGCGGCCCCCGCTCGGCGCGCCCGCCCCGGCAGCCCGCGAACAACGCTCCGCGCAGGCCTGGCCAAGCTCGTTGTCACGCCCGTTCGACGCGCGCGTCCGCACCACCTCACCGTCGGTCGGGCTTCGTCGTGGCCACGCACACCTTGACTCCGCAACGTTCGGGGCTAAAAGCCCGCGCGGTCCGCCGAGGGGGCGACGCCGAAGGGCGCGACCTCTCACGGCCACCGTGGCCATTCCGGCCATCTCACGATTCACACGATTCAACAGAAGGGGAGGGAGGAAGATGAAGATCCGGCCATTGCACGACCGCGTCATCGTCAAGCGCGTTGACGAGGAGACCAAGACCAAGGGGGGCATCATCATCCCCGACACCGCCAAAGAAAAGCCCCAGGAAGGCAAAGTCATTGCCGCCGGCAAGGGGAAGGTAGACGAGGACGGCAAGGTGAAGCCCCTCGATGTGAAGGCCGGGGACCGTATCCTCTTCGGCAAGTACGCTGGAACCGAGATCAAGATCGAGGGCGAAGAGCACCTCATCCTGCGCGAGGACGACATCCTCGGCGTGATCGAGTGACACGCACAACCACTGACTCGATCTGACGAGAAGGAGCCACACGATGAGTGCGAAGATCGTTAAATTTGGAAGTGATGCGCGTGAGCGCATTCTGAGCGGGGTCAATATCCTGGCCGACGCGGTCACGGTCACGCTGGGACCCAAGGGTCGCAACGTGGTGATCGAGAAGTCCTTCGGTGCACCGAACATCACCAAGGACG
>SXLG01000175.1 GCA_005777805.1 Pseudomonadota bacterium | reverse complement strand
CAAGGAGAAAATCCGCGATGGACTCGCGGCATGGAAGGACAGCACCGCCACCACCCTGCTGATCGGCAGCGATCGCCGCGGCCGCCGGGCTGTTGCCGAGATCCTCGGCTGAGGGCGCGCGCAGGTCGCGGCAGTGGGTGTCGGCGCGGAGTGCCGCCGCGTCGTTAAAGCGTGTCCCGGCCGAGGACACCCCGAGCGGTCGTGCGGACGGCAAGGCGACGCGCGGCCCGGGACGCGCGTCGGTGCACGCTGCGGCGTGGGCGGGCTTGCTCGACGTGTCCGCCGGCGGAGCCATCCGGCCGCGCAAGCCCGAGGCCCGAGGCTCAGGGCAGGGGTACGACCTCGACCGTGTTGCCGTGCGGGACGACGCCGCCGCGCGCGAGTTCGGTGATCGGAATGCACTCGCCATCGGTCGCGATCGCCGTGGCCGTGTTGTCGTACGAGCCGTAGAAGCGGAAGCAGTAGCCGGTGTTCTGGATGCTGCCGCCGGCGAAGGTGTTGTCGTGCGGGTGGAGCCAGGTCCCGTCGGGCTGAAGCTGCGCGTCGACGATGTAGCCGTTGCCGGTGAGATCGTTGTCAGTGAAGACGTTGCCGGTCGAATTGCCGCGTACCTGGATCGCCCGGTCGCTGACGACATTCGCGGTGACTTGCGTGCGGTGGCTGTTCTTCACGTAGATCGCTGCTTTGCGGCTCGCGTGCAGCAGGTTGCTCTCGATCCGGCAGTCGTCGGCGTCAAGCACGTAGATATGCTCGCGCTTGGTGTTCCAGATCTGGTTGTCCAGGACCACCGTGCCATCGGCGTCGGTGCCGATGTGGATGCCCTCGTCGCGGTGGTCGTGGATCAGGTTGCCCGTGATGCGGCTCGCCTTGGCGGCACTGGCCACATCGATGCCATATTTATTGAGGACGACCTCGTTGTTCTCGACGATGTTGCCGCTGCCTCCGCGGATCCGGATGCCGCGCCGGAAGGCGGTGACGCGACAGTTGCGCACCGTGCCCGCGGTCGCGAGGTCGAGACTGATGCCGTACCAGGCGCCGCGCAAGTCGCTGCCATTCACGCTGTGGCCCGCGCAGTCGAGCACGACACCACTCTTGACGTAGAGTCCGTTGCCGGTGCAGGGGCCGAGATCCCGGGTCAGCGTGGCCTCGGTGGTCACGGTGTCGCCACAGTCACACGGGGTGGCACCGCCGCAGTTGCGGGCCGCCGCGGGAGCGGGCGCCAGTGCTGCGGCGAGAACCGTCACGATTCCGGCCAGAGCCAGGCTTGTGGGACGGCAGGATGAGGACAGGGGCATCGCGAGACCTCCGGTACGACCGGGCTGGAGCGGGTTGCTCCGTCGTCGGGACGTTCCCCAGAATAGGAGGTGCCGCGAGCAATCCGCAAGAGCGCGAGTGCTGGCGCATCGGCGTGATTTGGCGGCTGGCCTTCGGGAGCGAGCGACGCCCAGCCACAGCGGCGGTTGGCGGGGACGAATTCACGGGTTCCAGGGCCTACCTGCCGGCGCGCGGCGGCGTGCCCCGCGGGGTAACGGTCGCGGCCGCGCCCGGCTGCTCATCGGTCCCGCGCGCGGCGGCGGCCCCTGTGCGGCAACGGTCGTGGGTTGAGCGGGCATACCCCGGCTGATCGTCCGCCCGCGCCGCAGCAGCCCCGCGCGGCAACGGTCGCTGGTTGAACGGGCCCGCGCGCCCGCCTCCTCAGCCGCCCGTGCGCGGCGGCTGCCACGGCTTGCGCAGGCGCGGCTCGCGGCCTGCCGCGAGGTCGGCTTCGAGCCAACCGTGACCGGCATCGGGCCACGCATCGACGAAGGGTAAATAAGGTTTGATGTCGAGGATCGGCGTGCCGTCGAGCAGGTCGATCCCGACCACGTGCAGCACCCCGGCGTCGCGGTTGAGGGCCGTCAGGCCGACGCAGGTGAGACCGATCTGCGAGGGCCGGTTGGGCGCCCGGGTCGCGAGGACGCCGCGCCGCGGACCGCCGCGCGGCGGCTTGACCTGTGCCGCGAAGCCGGTGCTGCGGTCGAAAAGAAAGATCAACCAGATGCGAGTGAAGGTTTCGAGCGAGGCCAGGGCAGGGCGGTAGAGTTCGGTGATCTCGATCGTGCCGCTGGCGTCGCGTGCTGCGCTCGGCTGGTGGGGCGCGTCCTGCCGCCGCGTCCAGGGCGTGCGCGCGTGGCCGATGATCGTGATCTCCATCTTCGGGAGGGGGCGCCGCTCTTCACCCTGCGGCGGCCGCGAGCGCGGAGAGGCCCACGGTCGCGCCGGCCGCGGGTGCGGCGCGACCGGCCCACGCTCGCGTTGCGGACTCCATGGCTCATCTTGGCACGCAGAAGGCGGGATTCGCGAGCGGCAGGACTCGCGCGGTGGCCCCTACTCAGTGGCAGTCGCAGGCGGGACACAGCCTCCGTCCTGCGGAGTGCAGACGGGCGTCGTGCCCGACGGTACGAGCGGCTCCCGCGAGGGCAGTGAATTCACAGGCAGCGCGCAGCTCGCATGAGGGGACTGGGGTGACGGACAGCACGCAGCACCCGGCGGTTCGTGCAGCTCGGCGACGCCGGGGCCGTGCGTTGGTCTTCCCGCCAAGGCGGGCCGTGCTGTTGCTGTGGCCTCGTGGATCGCGCGCCCCAGGAAGGGTCGGCTCGACTCGTTTGCCTCCGCTGCCGAGCCGAGGGCGGCCCGGCGCGCTCGGGCGGTTGGCGTCGCGCGGATGGGAGCGTATGTCCGGGCGGCGAGCCGCCGGGGCGCGCGGGCGGCGTCGTGCCGTACCGGGACAGCATGTGTCCATCGGCTTGGCCAAGGTCGCGAGGTGGGGGCGGCGTGCTGACGATCCATCGCGGGAATCGACTCGAGCGACTGAAGGACCGTCTTGCCGAGTTGGTCGGTGAGACGCGCGGCTCGATCTACGCGCCCTTGCCGATCGTCGTGCCGAACCGTGGCATGCAGCGCTGGCTCGCGTTCGAACTCGCGGCGCGCAACGGCGTCTGCGCGGCGGTGGATTTTGTGCTGCCGGCGGTGCAGGTGTGGCGTATCTGGCGGGCCGCACTGCCCGAACTCGGGCGTGACGATCCGCTGCCGGAGTCGGTGCTGCGCTGGCGGATCTACCAGGAGCTGGCGGCGCTCACTGCGGCCGCCAGCGCTTCGCTGCCGCCGGGTGCGGGCACGGCACTCGACCCAGGTGGCAGCGCACGGCGCGAGCCGGGCACGAGCGGGCCGGTCGGGGGGAGTCGCGACGGGCCGCCCTTCGAGGCGTCAAGGGAGACCGCGCCTGCGGCGGACGGCTCGCTTGACGGCCAAGGTCGTGACGGGCCGCTCTTCGAGGCGCCAAGTGGAACCGTGGCTGCGGCAGACGGTCTACTTGCCGGCCAAGGTCGTGACGGGCCGCTCTTCGAGGCGTCGAGGATGGCCGTGCCTGCGGCGGACGGCTCGCTTGCCGCGTTGAATCGTGACGGGCCGCTCGCCGAAGCACTGGCTGCCTGGACCGCGACCGAGCGGGGCGGCGGCGACGGGGCCGGCGCGAGCGGCGTCGCGCCACTCGTTCTCTGGGAGATCGCGAGCCGGCTCGCACCGACCTTTGACGAGTACCTCGTCTTCCGTCCCGAAGTGATGGTCGCGTGGGAGAGAGCCCTGTCGGGTGGCGCACCCCCCACCACGTCGCTCGCCGAATCCGGGGCCGATACGGGTCGCAAGCGGATCGAACTCTGGCAGGCCGAACTCTGGCGCCGTGTCGTCGCCGGACATCCCCGGGCGGCTCATCTGCTGCACCGGGCCCGGGTGGCACTGGACTTTGCCGGGATCGCCCGCACCCAGGGTCTGCCCCCGGGCTCCCTACCCGAGCGGATATTCATCTTCACGGTGCCGAATCTGGCGCCGATTCAACTCAAGACACTGCGTGCCGCCGCCAAACAATCCGACGTCCATCTTTTTATTCTCGACCCGAGTCGGGAGTTCTGGCTGGAGGATCTTCCGGCGCCGGTTCTTGCCCGGCTGGAGGAGAGGGCCGCGGCGCGCGGCCGCGACGGGCAGGCGCTTCACACCGAAGCCGGCCATCCGCTGCTCGCCTCCTGCGGCCGGACCGGCCGCGACGCTCTGGCGCAGATCTACGAAGAGGAGGGCTGGCAGGAGGAGGAAGCCTTCGACGATCCGGTCGAACCGACAAGGCCAGAATCAATCGATTCCAAGGGGCCCGCCGGTAACCGGGCACGCGCGGCGAAGTCGGGGCGGCATAGCGCCGCAGCGGCTGAGGAGGTGGCGGCCGGCACGGGGTTGACCCTGCTGCGCGCCCTGCAGCGCGACATCCTGAACCGCCGTCCCCTCGAGCCGGAGCGGGGGGTGATTGGCGGGTCTGGGCCATCTCCGCGCCCTCGCGGCGACGATTCGATCCGGGTCCACGTTTGCCACTCGGCCATGCGCGAGGTGGAGGTGCTGCACGACCAGCTCCTGCACCTCTTCCGCACGCGGCCCGACCTCGGCCCGCACGACGTGCGCGTGCTGGTGCCGGACATCGACACCTACGCGCCGCTGGTGCAGGCGGTCTTTGGTGCCGCACCCGAGGGTTTGCGCCTGCCCTTCACGATCGCCGACCGCCGGCCGCGGCTCGAGCGCGCGTTGGTCGAGACTTTTCTTGCCGTGCTCGATCTGCCGGCGAGCCGCTGGACGGCAGGCGATGTGTTGCGGGTCCTCGACCTGCCGGCAGGGCGGACCCGGTTTGGCCTTGACGAGGCCGAGGTCGGGCAACTGCGCGTCTGGCTGCGGCAAGCCGGTGTGCGCTGGGGCATCGACGAGCAGGATCGGCTGAGCCGGGGCCTGCCGGCGGAGCGGAGCCACACCTGGGAGTTTGGCCTTGATAGACTGATGCTTGGCTACGCGATGGGCGGCGACGGCCGGACTCTCTTCGCGGGCGTCCTGCCCGAGGCCAACGTCGCGGGAGTCGGGGCGCGCATTCTGGGATCGCTCGAAGAACTGCGTGGCCGGCTGCTTGAAATCGACCGCGACGCGCGCAGCGAGCGTTCCCCTGCCGAATGGCAGCAGCGGCTCGACGAGCTGATCGACGGACTCTTTCGCCCCACCAGCGAGGACGAGCGTGCCGATGTCGAGCAAATCCGGGCGCAGCTTGGCGATCTGGTCGGCCATGCCGCGGCGTCGGGCTTTACCGGGAAGGTGCCGCTCGCGGTGGTACGGGCGGCCTTGCTCGAGGGGCTCGGCGAAGAGGCAGGGGCTTGGGCCTTTCTCTCGGGCCAGACGGTGTTCTGTACGATGGCGCCGCTGCGCAACGTGCCGGCGCGCGTGGTCTGCCTCCTTGGGCTTGACGACGGTGCGTTTCCGCGGCTCGGGCATCGCTCGACCTGGGATCTGATCGGGCTCGATCCGAAGCTCGGCGACCGCGCCCGCCGCGACGACGATCGCTACCTCTTTCTCGAAGCGGTGTTGGCGGCGCGCGACGTGCTGCATCTGAGCTACGTCGGGCGCGACGTGCGCACCAACGAACCGCGGCCGCCCTCGGTGGTGGTGGGTGAGCTGCTCGAGGCGGTTGCGCTGGCCATGACCGACGGCCCGGTCGATGGCGAGGCCCGTGCCCGAGCGCGGCGGGCGGTGGTGGTCGAGCACCCGCTCAGCGCATTCAGCCGGCGCTACTTCGAGGCGCCCGCAGACGCCGCGGCGACGGCACCGTCCGAGCTCGTCGAGGGCTCGGCCGACACTCCGGCCACCGAGGGCCCGCGTGCCCAGCTCGAGCCGAGTTTCGCCGCGGACATCCGCGCAGCACTCGTGAGCGCCGAGCGCAGCCGGACCGAGTCGGGCGGTCGTTTGCGTGAGCGGCCAGCCTTCGTCGACCAGCCGCTCAAGCCACCGCGAGAGGAGCTGCACATCATCGCGCTTGACCGCCTGGTGCGCTTCTTTCGCCACCCGGCGCGCTTCTTCCTGCGCGAGCGGCTCAACCTCGAGGCTGAGACCGTCGCGGTCGAGGACAACGATGTCGAGCCCTTCAATCTGGAGCGAGGACTCGAGCGCTGGCATCTCAACGAGCGGCTCATGGAGCTGGTGATCGAGGCGCGCGTTCCGCTCGACGAGGTGGGCGAGGTTCTGGCCGCCGAAGGCCGCCTCTCGCACGGCCGGCTCGGCCGCGCGCAGCTCGAGCAACGGCTGGAGGATGTCAAGAAACTAGAGGAGAGGGTGCGGACGATCGACTACGGGGAGCGCCTCGATTCCTGCGCGGTCGATCTCGTCGTGGGCGATTGCCGGATCATCGGGCGGTTGGCCGGGCTCCATGAAAAGGGACGGGTTGAGTTGAGCCTTGGCAACGGGGGCATAAAAAATCGCCTGACCTGGACTCGCCCCCGTGAGACGTGGCGGCCCGAGTGGAAACTTGATGAGGGGACGGATCCCCGCGACCTTCTCTCGCTGTGGATCTACCATCTGGTTGCGCTGCGGGTCGACTTCGGCGGCGTGCGCCCGGTGAGTTTGCACATCGGTCCCAGTCCGATCGCCGATTTCGGCTTGGCGGGCAGTGCCTCGGCCGACGCGGCATTGGAGAGCATGGTTGCGCTCTACCTCCAGGGTCTGAGAGAGCCTCTGGCCTTCGGGCCGAAGCTCTCCTGGAAGGCGGCAGACACGATCGTCGACGAGGTGGGTGCGCTATGCGCCGCGGAGAGTCATACCTCGAGGCTTTCATGGAAGGAGGCGAAGGCGCTTGCTGCCAGCCGTGCTGGCGCCCTCACCGGCGAGGAGTTGGAGGGGCGGCGGCGCAGACTCGTCGCTGAGGCCGAGGGGAATCCAGATCGTCGGATCCCCGGCGATCTCAGCGACGTGCACCAGCGGCTCGCCTTCGAGGGGCGGGATCCCCTGGCGGAGGAGCGTTTCCCCGACTTTCTGCGGCTGGCGAGCGAGGTCTTCGGGCCTGCTCTCTGGGCTCTGGAGGTGGGTCCGGAGACGGTGGCGGAGCTGCTCACCGGAGAGAGCACGAAGTGAACCGTCCTCCCTTCGATCCCTTCGCGGTCACGCTCGGCGGCTGGCAGGTGGTCGAGGCCAGTGCCGGCACCGGCAAGACCTGGGCCATTGCGGCACTATTCACGCGCTTGATCGTCGAGACCGATTTGCCGCCCGACCATATCCTGATCATGACGTTCACCAACGCGGCCACCGCCGAGCTGCGCGGGCGGATCCGGGATCGGCTGCTCGAGGCCCGGGACGGGTTCGCCCGCGCGCGTCGCGCTCGCACGGAAGCCGGCGAGTCGGGTGAGGGCGCCGCCCCGGCCGAGCCCTTCCTCGCCCAGCTCGTCGCGCGGGCTGAACAAGTTGCCGGCGGCGTCGCCGTAGCCGAGCGCCGTCTCACCAACGCGCTTCGGCTCTTCGACGAAATCCCGATCTACACCATTCATGGTTTCTGTCAGCGCGCGCTGACGCGAGCCGGACTCGACGCGGGGTGGATCGGCGAGGTCGAGGTGCTGACCAGCGAGGACGAATTGCGCTTCGAGTGCGCGGCCGACTTCTGGCGCGTGGAGAGCGACCGCTTCAGCCCCGGCATGGTGGAATGGCTGGTGCGCGAGTCTGCCGGGCTTGGCCCCGCTCAGCTCCTGCGCGAGACTCGCGGTGTCCTTGGACGGCCGGAACTTCGTCTCCTCGAGCCCGCAGTGAACACCGATCCCGAGGAGGAGAAACTGGAGGCCGGTTTCCGGGAGGCCTTCGAGGGCGCACGGACGGCGTGGCACGGCGATCCCGGAGGCGTTGCCGCGCAGCTTCGTGCCAAGGACCGTATCGATGGTTCGAAATTTCGGGAGGCCAAGCGCGAAGAGAAGATCGCTCTCGCCGAGCTTATTTTTGGCGCCGACATTCCACCCCATCCGGTCAGCATCCCCAAGCTACGGGAACTCGGGGCGGCGTGGCTCGGTCAACGCCTCAAAAAAGGCAAGCAACCCCCAGACCATCCCTTCTTCGCGACCATCGATCCCCTGATCGAGGCCGCCGAGCGTTGTCTGGGCAGCTACGGGCGCCAAGCGCTCGAGCTGCGGCTGCGCTTCATCCGTTGGATGAACACCGAGCTTGTTCGACGCAAGCGCGAGCGCCGTCTGCGCAGCTTCGACGATCTGCTGACCGGCGTGCAGGAGGCGCTTGCCGCCGGTGGCGGGGGAGAGTTCTCCCGCTTCGTGCGCGAGCACTATCACGCGGCGCTGATCGACGAGTTTCAGGACACCGACGGCCGTCAGTTCGAGATTCTCCAGCAGGCCTTCCCCACCGGGGGCGAAGAGGGCCCGCCGGTGCTGCTGGTCGGCGATCCCAAGCAGTCGATCTACGCCTTCCGCGGCGCTGACGTGTTCGAGTACCTGAAGGCGCGCGACCGCGCCGCGATCAAATGGGTGCTTCAGGAGAACTGGCGCAGCGCCCCGGATCTGATCGCTGCCGTCAATACTCTCTTCGACATTCGCGAGCCTTTCTTGAGTCCTGCGATCGGCTTCAGTGGCGCTGCGCCGGCAGCTCGCACTCGGCCGGATGTCAAATGGGGAGACTCCGAGTTCGCGCCCTTCGAGCTGTGGGCGCTCACGGGCTCTTCGGTCACCGGTGCCCGGAAGCTGGATTTGGTCGCCAACAAGAGGGCTGCGGCGGTCCAGGCCGCGCAGGCAGTGGCGCGCGAAGTGGCGTTGCTGCTCGCCCGTGGCAGTCGCGGCGAGGCGACGATTGGTGGCGCCGGAGTTGGGGGACGCGACATCGCGATTCTGGTCCGCAAGCACCCCGAGGCCAAACTCATGCAGCGCGAGCTCCGGCGGCTCGGCGTCGGTAGTACCCGCCAGTCGCAAGACTCGGTCTTCGCCAGTGAGGAGGCTCTGCATCTCGAGCGGGTGTTGCGCGCGATCGCCGAGCCGAGCGACGAGCGGCGGGTCCGCGCCGCACTGGCCTCGCTGCCGCTTGGTTGGTCGGCCTTGACGATCGATGGCCTCTCCGAAGCCGACCAGCGATGGGGCGAGATCGTGGAGCTGTTCGAGAACCTCCGCCAGCGCTGGGAGCGTTTTGGTATTGCCCGTGCGTTGCGTGAGCTGATGCGCCCGGACGGGAGTGGCATCGCCGGTGCCGATCTCGGCCGCCTGCTGGCCGAGCAGGGGGGCGAACGCGCGCTGGTCAACCTCAATCATCTCGCCGAGTTGCTCGAAGCCGAGGGACTGCGGCGGCCGGGTGTCGATGATCTGCTCGGCTGGTTCGCCCGGCAGCGGGACCGCGCCACCACGGACGGCGCGCAGGCGGGCGAGGAGGAGATGCTCCGTCTCGAGAGCGAGGAGAACCTGGTCCGCATCGTCACTTGCCACGTGAGCAAGGGGCTCGAATACCCGATTGTCTACTGTCCGTTCCTCTTCGCGGCCGGCAAAGACGCCAGCAGTGGGGTTGTACGGAGGTTCCATGACCGCGAGCAGGGCAACCGCCCAACCGTTGCGATCGGTGGCCTGAGCGCGCCGGCGTCAGGCACAGCGGCGGGCGAAGCAGATGGACCGCCGCACGATTTCGGTTGGCAGGTGACGCTGGCGGTGCTGCGGGAGGCGATCGAGGAGGACTTGCGGATTCTCTACGTGGCATTGACACGGGCGCGCCACCGCTGCGTGTTGGTCTGCGGAGCCGTGAGCGACACCTGGCGCACCGGGCTCGGTTGGCTGCTCTTCGAGGACCAGGCCGAGAGAGGAGAAGCGAAGGGGTTTGAGGAACGCCTGCGCGAGATGAGCAGGCTGCATGGCAAACGCTCTGGCGCACTCAAGCGGTGGGATAAGGACGACAAATCGAGATCGAAGAAGTCGCCCATCTCTCCTGTCGAGGCTCGCGCGCACGGTCCGGGCGAGGATGCGCACGACTATCGGGTCAAGTCGGACGGTGAGGTGGTGCCAACCGCGGCGCACGAACGCTTCGCCGCGCTCGAGCAACTCGTGCAACGCGCGGCGGAGGCAGCACCCGGCCGGACGCCGATTCGCCTGGTCGAGCTGCCGGCAAACGGAGGGCCAGCGCTGGCCAGTGCCGACGCTGCCGCGGCGGCTTCCGCCTCGGCTGCGAGGGTTCTGCGACCTTGCCCGACGCTTCCCTGGGGCCGGCTCGCACAGCGCCGCGGCGTTACCAGCTTCACCGCGCTGCGCTCCGGCCGGGTGGCGGATCTGCCCGATCACGATGAGCGTGTCGAGCCGGTCGCGCTCCCGGCGGAAGGTGCAAGCAATGAGATCGAGTTCTCCTTCCCGGCAGGGGCACGTGCCGGGATCGCCCTGCACGGCATCCTCGAGCACTTCGACGTGGCCTCGCCCCCCGCCGACAGGCTGGGGCTGGTCGAGCGCACGCTCGAGAGTGGCGGCCTGCGGCTGGACGAGACCGGCCGCTCGCGGGCGCCCCAGGTCGAGGCCTGGATGGGGCGTGTGCTGGCGACGGAGTTGGTTCCTGACTCCGGCCTGCGGCTCGCCGATGTTCCGCCCGAGCGGAGGGTCGCCGAGATCGAGTTCCACCTCTCGGCCCGGGGGGTCACCCTGGCCGGTCTAAACAGAGTTCTCGAGCGCCATGGCTACCCGAAACTGATCGGTCGGGCGGAGGAGGGCCTCGGCACACTGCTCGCCGAGGGCTGGATCAAGGGCATTATCGATCTCGTCTTCGAGGCCGACGGCCGGCACTGGATCCTCGACTGGAAGTCGAATCACCTTGGCGACACGCTCGAGGCCTACGGCCCGGCCGAGGTCGATCGGGTGGTGCGCCACGAGCAGTACACGTTGCAATACTTGACCTACGGCGTCGCCCTGCACCGGCTGCTCGGCCAGCGGCTACCCGACTACGACTACGAGCAGCACTTCGGCGGCGTGCTCTATCTTTTCCTGCGCGGCCTGCGGCCCGAGCATGGAGCGCGGTACGGCGTCCACTTCGATCGGCCGGGGCGCGAGGTGATTCAGGATCTCGACGCACTGATCGGCGGCGGAGGACCGGGGCATGTCTGACGTGTGCGGTGAGGGAGTGGCGCGACGACAGGGGCTGGCCTCGCGCTGCGGAGGACCGGGGCGTGACTGACGCGCGCCGCGCCGGAGAGCTGAGGGGACGGCGGTCGCCCTCGCGATGCGGAGGACCAGAGCATGGCTGACCGGCGCCTCGAGAGTGTCGGGGTCGCGGGCGAGCCGCCCGCCAGCGTGCGCCCGGCGAATCTGCCCGCGGGCTTCTTCGATTCCTTTGAACTTGCGCTTGCTGATCGGCTGGCCGCCTTCGACGTGCGTCCCTGCCCGGAAGTCTGGCTGGCCTTGGCCCTTGCCTGCCGTGGCCTCGCCACCGGACGAGTTTGTCTCCGGCTTCGGGAGATCGCGGGCCGACCACTCGATGAGGCCCTCCTGCCGGCGCGGGTGCTGCGACCGGGGAGTGCAGCGCCGGGCGAACGCTTCTTTCTGCCGGGGTTCGACGAGTGGCGAGCAGCGCTGGAGGGCAGTTCCGTGGTCGCCCCGGCAGGCACCTTCTGCCCGCTCGTCCTGGTGGGAGGGGAGCGGCTCTACCTGCATCGTCCATGGGCGGAGGAAAATAGGCTTGCCGCTCGTTTGCGAGAGTTGGCGGCGGGGGGTGCGCGGCCACCGCGTGGAGCGATGGCGCGGCTGGATTTACTGTCCGTGATTGACGAAGACCCGGGGGTCGAATCGCCGCGACCTGTGCCGGCACTCCGCGAGCCTGCTGCGTCGGGCGGGAGTGCCGCAACTGCGGGGAGGCTGGGGGAGCGGTCGCCGCCGCAGAACCGCGAACGACCAGACCCCGAGGAAAGTAGAACGCCGGTTTTCGTGGAGGCCTGCCCGGATGCCCAGGTCGGGGCGCTTCTTGACGAATTCTGCGTCGAGCTCGAGGGCGGCCGCTACGCGATCGGTGGTGCGCGGGCGATCTCTCTCAACGCCGAGCAACGGCAGGCGATCCTGCGCGCGGCGACGGCCCCGCTCACGGTCATCGCGGGTGGCGCCGGGACGGGCAAGACGACAATCGTTGCCTCGCTTCTGGTGCTCCTGGCGCGGGCGGCAGGCGAGGGAGCGTTGCCCCAGGTCCGCATCGCCGCCCCGACCGGCAAGGCCGCCAACCGGCTCGCCGAGCAACTCGCGGTCTGGTGCGAACCGCTCGATCCCGAGGGGCACGTCGAGGCCATGCTCGGTGGCGGGGGGCCGGCGACGATTCATCGGCTGCTCGGTGCCCGCCGCGACGGCTCGCGCTTCCGGCATCACGCCGGCGACCCCCTTCCGGCCGATCTGGTCATTGTCGACGAAACCTCGATGGTCGATCTGGCCTTGATGGCGCGACTGGTGGATGCCCTCAAGCCTGGTGCGAGACTCGTCCTGCTCGGCGACGGCGAGCAGTTGCCGCCGGTCGAGGTCGGGAACGTCTTTCGTGAACTTTGTGGAGACGAACCCGGAGGCAACAGCGCGAGTTC
Source organism: Pseudomonadota bacterium (assembly GCA_005777805.1). Lineage (GTDB taxonomy): Bacteria > Desulfobacterota > Binatia > UBA12015 > UBA12015 > SXLG01. The sequence goes on along the minus strand of SXLG01000175.1, from coordinate 18,736 downwards.
AGTGAAGGAACCGCACGTGGCACCGCTGCCGCAGGTGGTGGTCCGGCTCGGACGTTCGATGCGCTTCGGCGAGGACTCCGGAATTGCCCGGCTGGCGACGCTGATTCGCGGGGGACGGGTCGATGAGGTGGCGGGCTTCCCACTCGACGGCTTCGCCGACATCGAGTGGCACGAGACGCTCGAACCGACGGCCGCCGCGACACGCTTCGCCGATAGCTACGGCCCCCTGCTCGAAGCCGCACGGAGCGGCACGTCAGGGACGGCACTCGATGCCTTGCGTGGCTTCCGCGTGCTCTGTGTGCACCGCGAGGGCGAACACGGGGTCGAAGGCCACAACCAGCAGATCGAGGCCCGGCTGCGCACGACGGGTCGTATCGCGGGTGAGCAGCGCTGGTTTCCCGGCCGGCCGGTCCTCGTGACGCACAACGATTACGCGCTCCAGCTCTTCAACGGGGACACCGGTGTGGCCGTTGCGGGCCGCGAGGGGCGCGCGCTGCGGGTCCACTTCGAGGGTAACGCCGGACCCCGGCTGTTTGCGGGCACGGAGGCCGATCGGGCCGACGCCGCGACGCGAGAGCACGCGGGCGGGCGCGACTTCGAGCCCGGTCGGCTGGCACAGGTCGAGACCTGCTGGGCGATGACGGTCCACAAGAGCCAGGGCTCGGAGTTCGAGACGGTGGCCTTCGTGTTGCCGCCCGCGGAGTCGCGACTGCTCGTGCGCGAGCTGGTCTACACCGCGGTGACGCGCGCGCGGCGACGGCTCGTGATCCATGGCTCGCGCGAACGTCTGGCCGGGGCGGTCGCACGCAGCCTACCGCGGGCTTCGGGCCTGGCGGAGCAACTCGTGGCGTGACGGGGACGCTCGTCGTTCTATTCGACGAGCTGCGCCACGACGCCGCTGCGTCCCGCCTCCGGACGCAGATAGATTGCAAGCGCTCGCCCATCCCCTGCCGAGGCGAGGGCGAGACCGCGTTCCCCGATCGTGGAAGCCAGCAGGCGCGGCGTGGAATCGACTACGCTGCCATCGGAGCGCAGCGCGACCGCGCGCAGTTCATGGGCAGCGGAGGCATTCCGCTCGATCCACGCGACCTGCCAGCGGCTGCCGTCGAAGGTCGCGACCGGGCCGTCCGTGATCACGCCCCCCGCCGTCGTCGCGATCAACACGCCACCTTCGGTATCGAGTCGGCCATCCACTTGATTGACGCGGAGCGCGCGGATCGTGGTGGCAGTCGATTGGAGATTTGTTGTCGCGGCCCAGGCCACGAGGAAAGCATCGGCACCGGGCGCCAGGGCGGGCGCCCGCTCCACGCTGCCGTTGACCAGCCCCCCGAGCGAGACGCGGGTCACCGTTCCGCCATCGAGCCACGCGCCGGCGAGGAGGGGCTGCGGCACGTAAGGGGGCGCCGATTCGGCCACCGCAACCGCCATCCAGACGGCGAGCGTATCGGCACCGAGCGTGCCTACGCTGGCCCGGCTCGCGGCGAAGAAGCCGGGGGGTGAGTTGATCGGGTAACCGAAAAAGAAGCCTGCGCTGGTGGGTGGCAGCGGATCGAAGTCGGCGACCGTCCCGCCAGGATTGCGAAACAGGACCGAGCCGAAGCAGCCGCCGACTTGTTCCCAGGTCAGCGCGAAGCGTGCCGCTCCGGCGCCGCTCACGGCGAGAGGGCCACCGGTGGCAGAACGGCAGGTGCCGACCGGGACCTCGAACACGAATTGTTCGGTCGACGCGCCGGGAGCGCCGTCGCCGCCGAGGCGTCGGCCACCGATCAAGTTGAACCAGGCGCCGCTGGAGCCAAAGCTGCCGCCACCGGTGAAGCCGACGTAGTAGTCGCTGCCATCCGAGCCGACCGCGGGGCCTCCGAGGCTCCGGCTGCAGGCCGCGTCCGCGGTGAGATCGATGGCACCGGCATCGAGTGCCACGGCCTCCAGATCGAAGCGGCGTACCAGCACATCGCTGTGCGCCATGCGTGCGAGGGGCGCCGACCAGGCGACGAGGTAATTGGAGCCGTTCGAGGCCACGCCGAACGACGTGCCCGCGGCGTCGGGGATACAGGTGATCGCGAGCTCACCTGCAGCGGGTGGCGCGCAGGGTGCTGCGAGACAATCGCGGCCACAGGCACCTACGCCTGGCGGGTCGCAGCTCTCCCCCGGGTCCACGACCCCGTTGCCGCAGGCTGTGGTCGGCGTTGTGCAGGGAATCAACCGGCAGGCCGCGTCACAGGTTGATTCGTCGGGCGGGTCGCATTGTTCGCCCTCGTCGAGGGACCAGTTGCCGCAGTTTGATGGCACGATCAGCCGGCAGGCTGGATCGCAGGTCGATCCGTCGGGCGGGTCGCATTGTTCGCCTTCATCAAGGACGGAGTCGCCGCAGTTTGGTGGGACGATCAGTCGGCAGGCCGCGTCGCAGGTTGATTCGTCGGGCGGATCGCATTGTTCGCCCTCGTCGAGTATGAAATTGCCGCAGCTTGGTGGCACGATCAGCCGGCACACCTCGTCGCAGGTGGTGGCGTTGGGCGGATCGCATTGTTCAGCCCCCTCGATGTTGCCGTCGCCGCAGTCGCTGGGCTGTGCCACGCAACCCGCAGCATCACAGCCGGTGGCGAGGCTCGTCCAGCCCGTGCTGACGCAGGCCGAATAGGCGGTGGTGCCGCGGCAGTCGCCCGCCGACGCCATGATCCGATGCCGGCTCGCCCCGTTGGCGCGGACGCGACAGCACACCACGGCGCCGGGCCGGCCGCAGGTCGAGAGGCGAACTTCGCTCAAGGCTTCGCGCAGGCAGCCTGCGGCGATTTCGCCGACGGCGAGTCGCGCTGTGAGCACGCCGCGGGCGCAATCAAAATGCATGCGCGACGAGGTCGCAGCCGCGCAGGGGCAGGACGTCTCGATGGCGGCGCGCGCCACGGCCCGCGCGTCCGTGGCACACGACCCAGCACGACGCGGCAGAGCCGCACGTTCCGACTGCGCTTGGGCAGCACTGGTCAGGGCGACCAGGACCAGGAGCAGAGGGAGAGTGGCGCGCCCGAGCCCTGCGCCCATGCAGCTGACCCAACGGTTCCTCCGCTCACCCGGGTGGAGCAGAAGGAGCGCGGCGCGCCGGAACTTTGCGCCGACGCGGCTCACCCACCGGCTTCTCCGCTCACCCGGGTGGAGCAGAGGGAGCGCGGCGCGCCGGAACTTTGCGCCGACGGATTCCCGTAACGGAGGCGCCACTTTAAGCCCGTGCCCCAGGACAATGCGCGCGCCCACGCCGGAGCAGATCTGGGTGAGCACCAGTCGTGAACTGCGGGGGATCAGGGTTGCTGCCACCACTCCCGATCATTCCATGCCCCCGAGCTCGAGGACAGCGTCCTTCGCGAGACCTCATCGCCTAACGGTCCCTGCGGGCGGAACGGCCGGTCGCCGCGGCCGCAGACACGGCCGACGCGTTGCCCACATCCGTAGCGACATCGGCGGGCTCCGCGGCTGTGGAGGAGGGAGCCTCCACCCGAAGCCAGGTGCCCGCCGGCGCGGCCGTGCCTCCCCCTCCGTGCTCTCTCCAACTGCCCGGCCATCGGTGTATGTCGCCGAGATCGGTCCGTCCCGCACCCGCCCTCCCACTTTGCGGGACGATCGACGCGCCGTGGCACGAAGTCGGTCAAACGTCTTGACCGGAGTTCGCTAACTCTGATGAGGTAGTAGAGAGTCAACGCGCCGGCTCGAGCAGATTCTCGTACGTGGACGAGATCCGCGGAAGCTGACCGTTCCGACCCCCCAGCAAAGGAGGCCCGTATGCGTGAATCAGCCCCTCGATCTTCCTTCGGCATCGGCGTCCACCTCTCCGGCCGGATCATTCTGGTGGCAGGTGTGCTCGCCCTCTTCTCCCAGAGCGCGTTCGCGCTGGTCATGTCTTCGGGTTCTCCCGAGCAGAAATGGCGCGCGGATGTGCGCAAGCAGTCGGCCAAGTTCATCGCCTGCGTGGTCAAGGCGACGCTCAAATGCGAGGCGACTGGTCCGGCCTATGGCATGGATTGCGATCCGAGCATTCCGTCCGCCGCCTACGCGGATGGCGGCAAGTTCGTCGCCGCGATTGCCAAATGTGAGTCCAAGGTCGACTACACGAAGAAGGGCGATTTCTACGTGGAGAGCGGCTGCATCGGTGACGCCGTCACCGACGACAATGCCGATCCGGCCACGCTTGGCGATCAGATATACGACGATCTCGCAGGTTACGAAGCCGGCTCGATCGCCGTCATCAGAGGTGCGGTGAGTGTGATCGGTGGCAATGTTCCCGCTTTGAGTGGATGCAAGACGAGTTCGAATGCGACGCCCGTGACGGCGGGCGAGATCGTCTGCGCCAACGCGCAGGCAGCGGCACTGGGCGCCTATGCGGCTGGCTGGACGACCTGCGCGGATGCCTGCGAGAATGACTACAAAAATTCCAAGGGCGATGGTGGCCCCAACGACGATCCGGTCTGCATCTATGGGGACGCGGGGGCTTCGGCCGCATTCACGGCCTGCATCGACGCCGCTCGCGCCAAGGCCTACCAGAAGGTCACGATCGCTCCCGCGATCAGCGCGCTTGCAATTCCGCTCTTCACCCAGGTGCTGAACGCCGGCACCAACGAAGTCTACAACGACCCCAACGACTGCAGTAACTGATCGTTGACGTAACTCCGGGTGTCGGTCTGGAGGATGACTCCGGACCGGCGCCCGGGACGGTCGGCCCCGTGCCCCGGTGTGTCACCCGGCAGTGCCGGAGCGGCAGGGTGGCCCGCCACGGCGTTTAGCGGCGTGCCGCCGGGATCGACTGCCGATCCTGCCCGTTCGGTGTGCTGCCGTTGCGGGGGCACCAGAGAAGGCAGAGCGGCACGCCGAGGCCGAGACCCAGAGTGAGTCCCCAGGCCATGCTCCCCGAGAGCAGGGCCAGCGTCGCCAGGGGAGTACTCACCACGCGCGCCATCTCGGATCGAAAGCCCCACGCCTGCCCCTCGAAGAGAGCGCCGAGATCCACGAGCCCCCAGGCGATCAGGCCCATCCCCACGAGCTTGACCGGGCTGAACGAGTCGTCGACCCACAAGCTCAGCGCAATCGTTGCGACGGCGAGGACCACGAACTGGAGCAGTGCGTAGCGCGCGAGTTTCGCGGGATAGGGGCGGTCGAACTTGGACGGATCCTTGCCGATCTGCGGCGGCGGCTGAAAGCCCCCAAGGTCCGGCGGAAACCACCCCGGTGGCTTCAGGAAGGTGCGGAGTCTGTCCAACGGCGCACGTGTGAGACTCGCGGTCTGGAAGAGTTCGATCCAGTAGTGGCTGTTCGCCCAGATGGGATTCCAGCTCGCCAGCGGCTTGGTGATTCCATAGGCGACGGACTCCGTCTCTCGTTCGAAGGTGCCGAAGAGGCGGTCCCAGAGGATCAAGGTGCCGCCGTGATTCCGATCGATGTAGATCGGGTTTCGGCCATGATGCACGCGGTGATGCGAAGGCGTCACGAGGATCGTTTCGAGGGGGCCGAGCGACCCGATGAGCTGGGTGTGGAGCCAGAATTGGTAGATCGTGTTGAATGCCGCGCAGCCGAAGAAGACGACCGGGGGAAAGCCGAGGAGGGCCAGAGGCCAGTAGAAGATCGCGCTGAAGAACGGCTGGAGCGTGCTCTGCCGCAAGGCCACCGAGAGATTGTAGTCCTCACTCTGGTGATGGACCACGTGTGCTGCCCATAGGAAATTGACTTCGTGGCTCAGCCGGTGGAACCAGTAGTACGCGATGTCCACGCCAAGGAAACAGGCAATCCAGGTCGCGGCCTGATCGGCGGAGAAGTTCGTCACGCGGAACCTCTCGTAGACCCCGACGTAAGCAGCGACGATCACGCCCCTTCCCACGATCATGGCGAGCTGCATCAGCAGGCTCGTGCTGACGTTGCTGATCGCGTCGTTCAGCCGGTAATCGCGCCTCCGGTGACGGCGGCAGAGCCAGAGTTCGACGGCGATCAGCAAGAGGAAGAACGGTCCCGCCAGAAGCAGATAGTCACGCATAACGCTTCAGACCTCCGTGCCGGCGGACAGGCTCAGTCGCCGTCGTTGTGCCGGGAGGTGCAGTGCCCGGTTCTGGTTACCCGAATCCATGAGCGCACCTCGTCTGACCCTTCCTCCACGGCTCGCGGAGTGCAACGCGCAAGATGCTGTGCTGGCTCTGGCTTGGTGGACAGCGTGAAGGCCGTGTTCGTCGCTGCGGAGAATGTCGCCTCCCCGGTGGCATTCATGTGCCGGCATCTGGAGGTGTCGCGCAGCGGGTTCCATGCCGGGCAGTTGCGGCCGGAGTCGCATCGCGCAAAGGAAGACCGCCGGCTACGGCTCGGCACCCGGGCCGCCGGGAAGAAGAATCGACGTACGTAGGGCAGCCACCAGCCCCTCACGCATACCGAACCGTGGACCGATCTCTGCTCGACGCGGGCCGGGAAGGCAGAGCAATGCATGTTCGCTCGAGATCGTTGGTCATGGGACTTCTCGCCATCGTCCTCCCCGCCTGCGTCAGCGCGGGGGCGGGCCGCACTCCGCTCCCGCCGCTGCCGGGTACGAAAGGGGGAGTGCCGGTCGAAGCCGGCGACGTGCCCGATCCGTCACGTGTATCGAGCGTCTCGCTGCGGGATCTCCTCGCGTATGCGGATCGGAACTCGCCCCTCCTGGCGATCGCGCGCGCCCGCACTGGCCGTGGTGACGCCGAGGTCGAGGCTGCGGCGGTGCTGCTCCAGAACAACCCGGAACTGCGAGGTGCCTTCGGACCGCGCGCCGGAACCGAGGGCGTCGGCTACCAGGTCGAGGTAGCGCTCGAGCAGCGCTTCGAGATCGCGGGCGAACGCGGCCTGCGCATCGAGGCGGCGGAGGAACTCCGGGATCTGACCCGGCTCGAGTTCGAGGAAGCACGCTGGCTGGTCCACCGCCTGCTGCATGCGGCCTATTCCTCGGCAATCATCGCGCGCGAGCGAACGATCGCGGCGATCAAGGTCTCCGAGTTTGCAGCAAGGATGCTCGAGATCGTCAGACAACGCCACTCGGCGGGTGATATCTCTGCCATCGACGTCAGGCTGGCGGAGAACGACCTCGCGCAGGCGCGACAGGCCAAGATTTCCGCCGAGGTCTCCTATCGGGCAGGGCGCTTGACGCTCGCGGAGGTCTCCGGCTGGCCGCTGGACAGCCCGCCCGAGCCGGTGGGACGGCTCGAGCCGCCCCGTGATGCGCCGTCGGTCGGCCGCCTCCTCGAGATCGCGCGGCAGCACAGCCCCGCGCGGCGCACGCGCGGCCAGGCGATCCGGGAGGCCGATGCGCGGGTCGATCTCGCCGATTCCGAGGCGTGGCCCGAGCCGGCGGTCGGGCTCCTGTACGCGCGTGAATCGGAGCCCGGCGGCGCGCCCGACGCGGAGACGAACATTGGCCTGGTCACCCTTGGGATCCCGATCCCATTCTGGCAGCGCAACCAGGGAGATCGCGCGAGAGCGCACGCCGACGCGGCGATCGCCCGCGCCGAGCGTGGCGCCCTGGAGCGGACGCTCTCCTCCCAGGTCGCACGCGCGGCGGACGCCGTCCATGTGGCTTTCGCGCGCGTGCGGGTCTACGGAACGGAGATCATTCCGGCCCTGGAGCAGAATCTCGAACTCCTGCGACGCGCCTTCGAACTGGGCGAGCTCGATCTGCTCGAGCTCATGGTCGCGCGCGGCAGGTTCCTGGACGTCCAGCGCGACGTCTTGAGCGCATACACCGACTACCACGACGCGGTGGCACGGCTGGAGGAGCTCCTCGGCACGGAGTTTTGGACAGACGAAGCCGCGGAGGTTCAGCCATGAAGCTCATCTCGTATGCGCTCGCGTTCGCCCTCGCCGGCGCTGCGGCATGCACGTCCGGGGACGATTCGAAGCCGGGGGAGACTCCGTCTCGCGATGTGGTCGAGCTCGCGCAGCCCGTCGTCGAGAGGAGCGGGATCCGGTGGTCGAAGGCGGAGCGGCGTCACCTGGTGCGGACGATCAACGCGCCGGCCGAGATCGAGTTTGATCCGGACCGGACAGCACTGATCGGACCCCTGACCGAGGGACGCATCGCCAGCGTCGCCGTCAAAGTCGGAGATCATGTGGAGCGCGGTGCCGTGCTCGCGATCCTCTCCAGCGTGGCGGGCGCCGAGAGCCGCGCCGCGCTGACCCAGGCGCAGGCCGACCTCGAACTCGGGCGCACCAACCTGCGGCGGCAGGACGGGCTGCACGCCTCGGGCATCGACACCGAACGCGTCCACCAGGAGGCCGTGGCCGCCGTGCGGCGCGCCGAGGCCGATCTGGAGGCCGCGCGCCAGCGCGCGGGCCTGACCGGTGATCTCACGCTGCGTAGCCCGCTCGCCGGAACGGTTGTCGAGCGCCACGCGACGGCCGGCGAGACCGTGGGGCCCGATTCGAAGCTCTTCACGATCGCCGACTTGTCGCGAGTGTGGGTGGTGGGCCGTGTCTACGAGCGCGACGTGGGGGCTGTTCGGGCGGGTGCGACCGCACGGCTCACGCTCGAGGCCTACCCTGGCCGGAAATGGGAGGGCAGCCTCGCCTACGTCGCTGCGGCGCTTGACCATGAAACGCGAACGCTGCCGGTCCGGATCGAGTTGGAGCACGGCGATGGCGCGCTTCGCCCGGGCCTCTTCGGCACGCTTGCCATCGAAGCCGGTGATGCGGTGGACGCGCTCGCCATCGAGTCAGGCGCCGTCCAGCGCCTGGGAGAGCGGACCATCGTCTTCGTGCACCAGGGATCCGTCGGCGAGAGCGAGCGATTTGCTGTGCGCGAACTCCAGGTCGGGCGTACCTTCGGGACGTTCATCGAAGTCACCTCCGGCATCGAGCCGGGCGAAGAGGTCGTGTCGGCGGGCGGCTTCACTCTCAAGAGTCAGCTCTTGCGCGACACGCTGGCCGACGAGGACTAGCCGTGCTCGAGCGCATCGTCGAGACCTCCATCCGTTACCGGCTGCTCGTCGTCATCCTTGCCGTCGTGCTTGTGGCCGGCGGCACCGCCGCATTCAAGCGTCTGTCCATCGACGCCGTGCCCGACATCACGACCGTGCAGGTCCAGGTAGCCACGCGCACCGCACCCATGAGTGCCGCCGACGTCGAGCGGTACGTGACCTACCCCGTCGAACTCGCGATGACCGGGCTGCCCGAGACCGAGGAGATCCGCTCGGTGAGCCGCTTCGGGCTGTCGGTTGTCACAGTCGTCTTCGCGGAGCACATCAATATCTATTTTGCCCGCCAGCTCGTGAGCGAGCGACTCGTGGAGGCCCGCGAGCGCGTTCCCTCCGAGTTCGGGACGCCCGAGATGCTGCCGGTCACGACCGGTCTCGGCGAGGTCTACATGTTCGTGCTCAAGGGCGCGGGCAAGAGCCCGATGGAGCTGCGCGAACTCCTCGATTGGGAGATCTCGCCCCGCCTCCGATCCGTCCCCGGCGTGGTCGAGGTCTCCGCTGCGGGCGGCTTCGCCAAGCAGTTTCACGTGGTTGTCGACCCCAAGCGTCTGGTCTCCTTAGGCATCGGCATTGACCGGGTCGTCGCGGCGCTCGAGCGCTCGAACGCGGTCGCCGGCGGCGGGTACATCGAGCACGCGGGCGAGGCCTACCTCATCCGCGCCAGTGGCCTGGTGGAGGGCATCGAGGATCTGCGGCGCATCGTCGTCGTCTCCCGCGAGCACACCCCGATCACGATCGGCGAGCTTGGCGAGGTACGGCTCGGCTCCATGCCGCGCCTGGGCGCGGCGACTGTCGATGGCGATGGCGAGGCAGTGATCGCCATGGTGCTCATGCTGAAAGACGCAAATGCCCGCGATGTGGCGATGCGCGTTGACGCGGAGGTTCAGTCGATCCAGCGGAGCTTGCCCGAGGGTGTCCGCATCGAGCCCTTCTACGATCGCGCCGACCTCGTGAATCGCGTGATCCGCACCGTCCGTAACAACTTGCTTGAAAGTGCCCTGCTGGTCGTCGCGGCTCTGTTGCTCCTGCTCGGGAACTTCCGCGGTGGCCTGCTGGTGGCGGCCGCCATTCCGCTTTCGATGCTGGTGGCGTTCGGGGGCATGGTCGTCGCCGGCATCTCCGGCAACCTCATGAGTCTGGGTGCTATCGATTTCGGCCTCGTCGTCGACGGTGCCGTCGTGATGGTCGAGAACATGCTGCGGCGCTCGGGGCATGCTCGCGAGCGCGGGGGCGACGCCCAGGAGGCGATGCGTCTGGGCGCTCGCGAGGTCGCACGCCCCGTCGCGTTCGGTGTCGGCATCATCCTGCTCGTCTACCTCCCGATCCTCACGCTCCAGGGAACCGAGGGAAAGATGTTTCGCCCGATGGCGTTGACGGTGATGTTCGCCGTTGCCGCAGCACTCGTCCTCGCGCTCACGCTGATCCCCGCGGCGACGACGCTGGTTCTCCCACGGGGAGTGCGCGAGCGGGAGACGTGGCTTCTGCGCAAGCTCCGGCGCGCCTATGAGCCGGTGCTTGACCTGTGCCTGCGATGGCCGTGGCGCACGACGGCCATCGCGGCGGGGGTATTTGCCTCAAGCCTGGTCGTTCTCCCCTTCATGGGCTCCGAGTTCATCCCGCGGCTCGACGAGGGCGACCTCACCATCCAGGCGTGGCGGCTTCCGAGCGTCTCGCTCGAGGAGTCGGTGCGGACGACGCTCCAGATCGAAAGGACGCTGAAGCAGTTTCCCGAGGTGCGACGGGTCGTCTCCCGCACCGGCACCCCCGAGATCGCTACCGACGCGATGGGCATGGAGCTCTCGGACGTCTTCGTCAACCTCCGCCCGCACGATGAGTGGACGACGACGCAGCGCAAGGAGGATCTCATCGAGAGGATGCAGGAGGCCCTGGAGCGAGAGGTGCCCGGCGTCGGTTTCGGCTTCACTCAACCCATCGAGATGCGCTTCAACGAACTCATCGCCGGCGTACGGTCGGATGTGGCCATCAAGATTTTTGGTGATGATCTCGACGAACTCCGGATCGCCGCCAGGCATGCGGCCGCGGTGCTCTCGCGTATCCGGGGTGCCGAAGACGTCCGCGTCGAGCAGACCGCGGGGCAGTCGGTCGTGAGCGTTCGGGTCGACCGCGCGCGGCTTGCCCGTTATGGCCTCGACGCAGAGCCGGTGTTGCGCGCCGTCGAGGCGGCGGGCGCGGGCCGCAAGGTGGGGCGGGTTTTCGAGGGGCGACGGCAATTCGATCTGGTCGTGCGCCTTGCGGGCCGGGAAGCCGGGGATACCGGGCCCCAGGCACTGGCGGACGTTCCCATCGCGGCGGACGAAGCGGGGCTCCTTCCGCTCGGGCAGCTCGCGTCGGTCGAGATCGAGGATGCGCCCGCCCAGGTGAGCCGCGAGGCGGCCTCGCGCCGGATCGTGGTCGAGTGCAACGTTCGGGGCCGCGATCTGGGGAGCTTCGTCGCCGAGGCGCGCGCAGCGATCGAGCACGATGTGCGCCTGCCGCCAGGCTACTTCACTCGCTGGGGCGGACAGTTCGAGAACCTCGAGCGGGCCCGGGCCCGCCTCTTGGTGGCCGTGCCGATCGCGCTGGTGCTCATTTTTGTGTTGCTCTACCTCGCGTTCGGCTCGGCGCGGTCGGCGCTGCTCATCTACGCGAACGTCCCGCTCGCCGCGACGGGCGGCATCCTGGCCCTGGCGGCGCGCGGGATGCCGCTCTCGATCTCGGCGGGCGTCGGCTGCATCGCGCTCTGCGGCGTCGCCGTGCTGAACGGCGGGGTGCTGATCTCGCACGTCCGCCGGCTGACCGGCGAGGGCGTCGCGCCGGGCGAGGCGGCGCGTCAAGGCGCCCTGGATCGGCTGCGGCCGGTTCTCATGACCGCACTCGTGGCGTCGCTCGGATTCGTCCCCATGGCGATCTCGACAAGCGCCGGTGCAGAGGTGCAACGGCCGCTCGCGACCGTCGTCATCGGCGGGCTCGTTACCTCGACCTTCCTCACGCTTCTGGTGCTGCCCGTGATCTACCAGTGGTTCACCGAGGGACGACAGGGTTGACCCTCTCGCATGTGATTGACGCGGCGAAGATCCGTAGCGGGGAGTGCTGCGCAGGCGCGCCGGTAGGTCCAAGGGAAGACGGTGACGGCAGCCCTGAGGCGGGAGTCGCGAACGCCACGCACCTGGCAACCGCCGGATGAGCGAGCGGCGCTCCCCCAACCCCCGCGCGATGGGCGTTGATGCAGTGTGATGTCTCGCGTCCACCCCGCCGGCCGCGCGCGCTCCCCCGACGTCCGCGGGATGAAGGTTGACGCCGTGTGATGTCTCGGGTTCATCCGGCTGGCCGCAGGCGACAACTCCGGCCTTCGCGGGATCGACGTTGACGCCGTCGGCAAGGAACCGAGGCGGTTGCGACGACGGTGCGGCAGTCCGGGGCGGTCGCCTCTGGCGCGGCGCGCTGGCACTTGGCTGCGGCATCCGCCAAGACTCCCGACATGTCCACGCTTGCCCCCCCGCACTGGCGTCTCTCCGGCGAACTCCCGCTGCGCATCGAGCCCGCGGGCGCCGATTGTAGCGTGGCGAGCCTCTGCGCCGGCCTCGGCCAGCACGAGGACTGGTGTCGTCAAGCGCTTCACGCTCACGGTGCCCTGCGCTTCCGTGGCTTCGAGGTGCACGGCCCGGATGATTTCGAGCACATCGCGCGTGCGATCGATCCGGCGCTCAAGAAGGATTACCTCGGCACCTCACCACGCGATGCGGTCACCGAGTACGTCTTCAACGCGAGCGAGCTGCCCGATTTCTATCCGATCGCCCAGCATTGCGAGATGAGCTTCTGCCTCCATCCGCCGGCGCATCTCTTCTTCTGCGCGCTCACGGCTCCGGCCCGAGGCAGCGGCGAGACGCCGCTCTGCGACTTCCGCAAGGTGTGGCGTGATCTACCGGCGGACCTCCGCCAGCGTTTCGTCGATGGCGGTATCCGCCATGTCCGCAACTACGCCGCCCCCGGCACGCGCACCGACGCAGTCCAGCTCAAGGCGTGGGACGAAATGTTCCAGACGCGCGATCACGCGGTGGTCGAGGCAAAGTGCCGCGAGGAGGGCTTCGAGGCGGTCTGGCTCGAAGGCGGAGCGCTGCGCCTTCTCAGCACGCAGCCCGTGTTCCGGCGGCATCCGGTGACGGGTGAGGTCGCCTGGCACAACCACCTCACCACCTTTCACACGACCAGCTCGGTGGGCGAGTACCAGCAGATCGTGGCGAAGCGCCCGACCGAGCGCCATCGCGGCGTGCTCGAGCTGGCGCGGGCCCTCGAGGAGAAAATGCTCTCGACGCCGCCCGAGGAGCGTTCGATGCACACGACCTATACCGACGGCAGCGAGATCCCGCGCGCCGACGTCGAAGCCGTGCGTGAGGTGATCTGGCAGCACACGGTTTTCGACCCGTGGGTCGAGGGCGACGTGGTGGCGATCGACAACTTTGCGATTTCCCACGGTCGCATGCCCTACGAGGGCCCGCGACGGATCGTGGTCTGCTGGGCGTGAGCGTCTGGCGCGGCACCCGCTTCGCCGGGAAGAGCGAAGCGCACACCTGAGACAGTGATGATCGGGCTCCCGGCGGTGGCCCCTTGCCGGCCCCGTGGTCTGGGCGGTCTCAACGAGTCGGCGGGGCCGCCGTCGCCCACGTCTTTGCCCAGGTCGTGCTCGTCTCGTCGCCAAGAGCGAGCGAGACCCGCACCGGTGGTGTGAGCGTGCAGGGCACCGCGGCTGTCCCGAGCGTGGCGGCGAAGGAGACTCGACCGAGCCGGTCGCTGCGGCCGAACACGGCGCGAAATCGATCGCTGCCCGCGCGACCCGAGTGGCTGCAGCGGAGCGCTCCGTTGTCTCCCCTCACGGTGCAGTCGTCGCCCTGCCAGCGCGTCTCGGCGACGAAACCGTGGTGGTCAGTGATCGCGAGCGAGACCTTCTTCGACGAGGTCGAAGCTGTTCCGAGACGGCCTTCGACCTCGAGCACGGCGCAGTCCTGACTGCCCGGAAGTGGTGAGCTTGGGCGCACGCGCTCGATGGTGATGGCGGATGCTTTGGCGTCGATGACCCATGGTTCGCGTCCGGTGCTGCCGTTCGCGGCGAAGAAGAAGAGCTGCTCGCCTGCCGCCGTGGTGCCGAGCACGTCGCTGCCGCGTGCGCCGGGAAAGACCTCAGCCACCATCGTCGTGCCGGCGGGTGTGCCATCGCTCTGCCAGAGTTCGCGCCCGTGCGTGCCGTCGTCAGCGACGAAATAGAGCCGCCCTTGCCACTCGACGGGCTTCTGCTCGAGCCACCATTCGGTGCGCGCATTGGCGAGCCACTCGAGCCGGCCGCTGGCTGTGTCGAAGCGGCGCAGACCCGCACCGTGCGCCGCATCCCAGCCACTGAAGACCACGCCTTCGCCGAGGTGCGCGAACATGCTGCCGCGCGACAACTCGGGCGCGCCGGCTTCCTGCACTTGGGCGAGGAGGCGCGTACCCGCGCTGGTGCCATCGCTCTGCCAGAGTTGGTAGCCGCCTTGCGGATCCCCGGCGAGCACGAGCGCGCCGTCCGCCGAGGTCGTGACGCGCACGCTGAAGTCGAGGGAGTGGTTCGGTCCCGGCGCGAAATGGTGCAGTGCACGGGTGCCGGCGGGCGTCCCGTCGCTGCTCCAGAGAGAGCGCGCGGTCGCGCCCTGATCGACCAGCGCGAACGCGAGCCCGCCACCAGGGAAGAGTTGGATCCAGGAGCGAGCTGTACTGATGCTGGTCAAGCGCCGAGTGCCGCTGGCCGTACCGTCGCTCGCCCAGATCTGGCGGCCGTGCCCCGGGGTCTCGGCGGCGAAGAGAACCCGGTTGCCGAGAGCCAGCAGCGACGATGGCGACGAGAGACTCAGGCCAGGATCGAATTCCGCCAGCGAGTAGGTTCCGGCCGCGGTGCCGTCGCTGCGCCAGGGTTTATTGTCGGCGACGAAGAAGATGAGATTGCCGGCCAGCGCTGCTTCGCTCGAAGGCCGGGTGTCGGCGAAGGTGGCCAGCGGAGCTGTGCTGTCGTGGCGCCAGAGCGCGGAGCTGCCCGCCTGTGTCTGGTGGAAGAAGAGTGTGCCGTCGGCACGAAAGGCGAGGGGAAGGGCGCGGCCCGGCGCCGGAGAGGGTAGACGTCGGGCTCCGGTGTCCGTGCCGGTGGCGTGCCAGAGGGTGCCGTGGCGATCGCCGAACACGATGCCGCCGCCGGGGTGCGCCAACACCTTGCTCTCGGGCCAGCTGTTCATGGCATTGGCCGTGACGTGGAGAAGATCCTTGACGAGATACGTGCCACGCGGCGAGCCGTCCGTTCGCCACAGTTCACTGCCGTGGCGGCCGTCGTCGGCGGCAAAGAGCAGGATGCCGTCGGCGAGCACCGCTTCCGTCCGTCCCAGTTGCGTGTTGAGCGGGCCGAAGTTGTGCAGTCGCCGGGTGCCCATGGTGGTGCCGTCACTTGCCCAGATGTCCCAGCCCCGCGTCTCCTCGCGAGCTGCGAAGAGCAACTCGTCGCCGAGCCGGAATAGCGTGCCGAATTCTTCGCTGCAGCCCGTATCGACGAGGTTGCGGATCGGAAAGGTTCCCGACGCCGTGCCATCGGTGCGCCAGAGCTGGCCTCCACGCTCTGCATCGTCGGGTGTGGCGCGCGCGGGGAAATAGAGCACGCCGCGCACGACCATGCCGGCACCGCGGGCCATGACACCGCTGACGATGGCGGTCGTTCCCGCCGCTGTGCCATCACTCCGGTAGAGGGTCGAATCGTTCCAGCCTGGGCCGAGTGTGAACCAGAGGACACCCTGCCAGGTGCTGATCAGATTGGGCGAGTGGTTGCCGCTCGTTGGAGCGAACGCGACCGTACCGGCAGCCGTGCCGTCGGTGGTCCAGAGATGCGTGCCTATCCCTTGCTGGAAGGTGGCCACGAGCATTCGCCCGCCGATGGGATCGAGTTCGCCGAAGACGGAGGGAAACGAATCGTCTGGCCCGGGCGCGAAATCGACCACGAGTCGCGTGCCCGCTGCGGTGCCGTCGCTGAGCCAGAGTTCGCGGCCCAGCTCGGGATGATCGGCGGCGAGGAGGAGGCCTGCCGCCACGCGGCCGATCAGGCTTGGGTTCGAGCCGCCAGGCCCCGGATGGATGTCGGCGATCATGGCGGTGCCGGCAGCGGTGCCGTTGCTCTGCCAGAGTTCCTTGCCGTGTACGCCGTCGTCCGCTGTAAAGTATAATGTATTGTCTGCTGCCAGGGCATCGGATCTGCCGTAGAACGGACTCGTGCCGGCGCCGGGTCCGGGGAGGATGTCGGTCACCCGGAGGGTGCCCCGCGCGGTGCCGTCGCTGCGCCAGAGTTCACGTCCGTGCGTGCCGTCGTCGGCGGTGAAGAAGGCCCGCCGGCCCACCTCGACCACCCGGCTCGGCTCGGAATCCGAGCCTCCCGGTCGCAGGTCGGCGACGAGTCGCGTGCCGTCTGCCGTGCCGTCGGTTCGCCAGAGTTCCCGGCCGTGCGTGTCGTCACGGCCGGCGAAGAAGACGATGCCGGCGGCTTTGGAGAGGTTTCGGACCGATGCGCCGGCGGGCGTGCGGTCGAGGTCTCCGATGAGGTGGGGCCGGCCGGTGAGCCCGGGCGGGGTCGCGCCCGCGGCCGTGGCCAGGGCGGTGCAGACGGTGAGGGTGAGGGCGCTCGAGAGACAAGTGGGGCGATGCCGGATGGCCATGTTTCGGGGCCGGGACATGCTCTTGTTCATGGGTGCAGCGAGGTTCGGGAGAGCGGGCCGGCGTGGCGCCTCGCCGCTCGACGCAGTTTCCGCGACGCCCGAAGATGGCCATGCCAGCGCTGACAGGCAAGGCCCTTTCGTGCGTCGCGTGGCGGTACCCCGGGCGCGCGCCCGGGTTCTCGTGGGCCAGCGCCGGCAGGCAAGGCCCTTTCGTGCGGCGCTGGTTGCGCGTCGGCTAGGCTCCCGAGCGATGTCGCCCGCCGCCGCAAGCCCGATCCATGGCGTGTGCGATCCCGCTTTCGCGCGGGTGCGTGAGGCCCTGCGCGACAACTTCGAGGAGCGCGACGAGGTCGGTGCGGCGGTCGCTGTCTGGATCGGCGGGCGCCCGGTGCTCGATCTGTGGGGCGGCCATGTGGATCAAGAGCATACGCGGCCCTGGCGGCAGGACACCCTCGTCAATATCTATTCTGTGGGCAAGGGTGTAGTCGCGGTGCTCGCTCTTGCGCTGGTGGCCCGGGGCCGGCTCGACCCCGATGCCACGGTCGCGGCGAGCTGGCCCGAGTTCGGCGCTGCCGGCAAGGGGGGCATAACGCTGCGCGAGCTCATGGCGCATAGGGCCGGACTGCCGGCCCTACGCGAACCGATG
The DNA here is from genome assembly GCA_005777805.1 of Pseudomonadota bacterium. Classification (GTDB taxonomy): domain Bacteria; phylum Desulfobacterota; class Binatia; order UBA12015; family UBA12015; genus SXLG01. The sequence continues at coordinate 1,421 of SXLG01000175.1, read as the reverse complement.
GCAAACGAAGTGCTTGCCGACTGGTCGCGCGTCGTCGCGAGTCTCGCCGCGCAGGAGCCGTGGTGGCTGCCCGGTGGGGCACACGGCTACCACGTCAATACCTTCGGCTTCCTTGTGGGCGAGGTTCTTCGTCGCGCGGCCGGGGCGTCGTGCTTCTCCGATGCGTTGCGCGAATTCGTGACCCGACCAGTCGCGGCCGACTTCCACGTCGGACTGAACGCGGCCGATGAGGCGCGTTGTGCCGGGATCGTGGGCGTGGGGGCGGCGCTGTCGAACCCTGAGATTGCCCGCGAGGCGGTCGCGCCCGCAAGCGGTGATGCGGCCACCGATCAAATGAAATGGGCCGCCTACTTCAATCCCCCGGCCATCGCGGGCTTCGGGGTGGTGAACTCGAGTTGGTGGCGCCGGCTCGCGATTCCGTCCACCAACGGCCACGCCACGGCCCGCGGCGTCGCCGCGATCTATGCGGCGACCTTGAATCCGGCGTTCGTGCCGCGGCTGCTGCTCGAGGACGCGATCCGCCCGGTGTCCGATGGCATGGACGTAATTCTGGATCGCCCGACACGCTTCGGACTCGGCTTCCAACTTGCGCAGGAGTCGCGCCCGATCGGACCCAACCCACGCGCTTTCGGTCACTTCGGCTACGGTGGCTCCCTTGGATTCGCCGACCCCGATGCCGGGCTGGCCTTCGGCTACGTCATGAACCGGCCCGGTGATCGCTGGCAATCGCCGCGCACCAACGCTCTCATCGAAGCCGTCTACGCCTCGCTTTAGCGGGCGACCTTGGTTGCCGGATCTCCCGAATATTGCAGTTTGCGACGCAGGCTGGAGCGGCACGCGCGCGGCGGCGTCCCCGCCGTGGCGGAGGCGGCGATCGGAACCGACGACCCGTCGTGATCTTGCAAGGCACGCCACCGTCCCCTAACGCCCGAACATGGAACTCAAGGGAGCCTCTGTTCTGGTGACGGGCGGTGCCTCGGGCATCGGAGCTGCGAGCGCGCGCCAACTCGCCGCGCGTGGTGCGCGGCCGCTGATCTGCGATCTAAACGAGGAGAAAGGCCGCGCACTCGCGACCGAGCTGAATGGCGCGTTCGCGCGCACCGACGTCTCGGACGAAGCGCAGGTGCGCGATGCGGTGCAGGCCGCACTGGCACTGGGCCCGCTGCGGGGCGTCCTCAACGCGGCGGGGATCGGCAATGCCTGCCGCACCGTCAATCGCCAGGGCGTGCCGTTTCCTCTCGACCAGTTTTCGTTCGTCATCAAGGTGAACCTGATCGGCACCTTCAACGTGTTGCGACTGGCCGCCTCGGCGATGTCGCAACAGGAACCCGTCGATGCGGACGGCCAGCGCGGTTGCATCGTCAACCTCGCATCGGTGGCGGCATTCGATGGCCAGATCGGCCAGGCGGCCTACTCGGCGT
>SXLG01000174.1 GCA_005777805.1 Pseudomonadota bacterium | reverse complement strand
GTCGATCACTACATCGGTGGTGTCGAGCACGCGATTCTTCATCTGCTCTACTCGCGCTTTCTGACCAAGGTGTTGCACGATGCGGGCCTTGTGCCCGAGGGGGAACCCTTCCGCCAGCTCTTCACGCAGGGCATGGTGCAGCGGCGGGTACTGACGGCGCTCGGCGAGGGGGAGGGTCGGCTGACGGCTCCCGCGTCGCTGGTCGGGGCAATCGGCCTACCCGCGGAGGCCCTCGAGCCGGAGGAGATGCAACGCGAGCTGCGTGCGCGGGCCTGGGATCTGGTCCGTCGAGGGGCGGGTTGGTTCGCGCAGAGTGGGCCCGTGACGATGAGCAAGAGTGCGGGCAACGGCATTCCGATGGGCCCCTTCGTGCGGGAGCACGGCTCCGACGTCGCGCGGATCACGATCCTCTTCGCGGCGCCCCCCGAGAACAACATGGAGTGGAGCGACGAGGGCGTCGCCGGAGCGCGTCGTTTCTTGAGTCGAATCGTGGCTCTGGTCAGCTCGGATCGGGAGGGGCTGGCGACGTTGCTCGCCAGGGACGCCGAGCTCGTCGGATGCGCCCGGGCCAGCGCCACGGTCGGCGAGGACGAGTCTGCGGCAGCGCTGCGGCGCCGACTCCACGCCACCGTGCGCAAGGTGACCGAGGACACCGAGCGCTTTGCCTTCAACACCGCAATTGCCGCATTGATGGAGCTCCTCAACGAGGCGCATAGGCATCGTGCGGCACTCGAGGCGCCGGACGCCCTTCTGGCGGCGGTGGCCTGGGATCTGGTGCGCTTGCTCGCGCCCTTTGCTCCGCATCTTGCGGAGGAGCTGCACGCGCAGCTCGGGGGGCGGGACTCGGTCTACGACGCGGGCTGGCCCGTGTGGGATGAGGCGGCGATGGTGGAGGCGGAGATCGAGATCGCGCTCCAGGTCAATGGCAAGGTACGTGATCGTTTGATGGTGCCCGCGGGGATCTCGGCTGAGCTCTGCGAGCAGCGGGCACTCGAATCGGAAAAGGTTCGCGAGGCCCTCGGGGGCCGTCCGGTCCGGAAGCTGATTGTCGTTCCGGGGCGTCTCGTGAACGTGGTCGGATAGATGCTCGGGACGAGGCATCTGTGGGTGTTCCTGCTCGCCCTCGGCTGCGGCGCATGCGGCTATCATTTTCCCGGTGACGCGGCCAAATTGCCGGGCGGAGGAACCCGTCTCTACCTTGCCGAGGTCGGCAATCGGACCCAGGATCCCGGCATCGCGCAGGCACTCGGCGACGCGGTCGAGTTGGAGGTGCTGCAGCGCGGCCGTTTCGCGCTGGTGGGCCGCGACACCGCGGATGCCGTCCTTCAGGCGACGGTGGTCGCGCTCCGCCAGCAGCCGGTGGGCTTCTCGTCGACGGACGAAGCGCTGGAGTACCGGACGGTGGTCTCGATCGACGCGACGCTGCGCGATGCGTCGAGCGGTCGCGTGTTGTGGAGCGTGCGCGGGCTGCAAGAGGGCGAGTCGGCTGCTGCGGTCGCTGGCGCGGTGGTCGGACAGTCGTCGCAGTTCGTGTCGACCTCGACCCTGAACCCGCAAGATATGGCGCAGCTCACCGACGTCCAGGTTGCCGAATCGCAGGAGGCGGGAGCGGTGGACGAGGCGCTTCAGTCGCTGGCGCGCGATCTCTACAACGCCATGGTGGAGGACTTCTGAGCTCCCGCGGCAGCTGGCTTCGAGACGGGCGGCCATGAGTTCCCGGACATCGCCGCGCCCCACGGGCGTGCATGCCGTGGCCGGCGACGAGCTGCTTGTCGAGCGTCGGGTTGCCGAGATCCGGGGCGTGATCACGGGAGGTGGCGCGGGCACGGAAGAGGTTCTTGCTGGGGAACGGCTCGAGCCGGAGACGCTGGAGATCGCTTGCCGGACGCTTCCCCTGCTCGGGCGACGTCTGGTCGTCGTCCGTCATGCCGATCGCCTCTCGGACACCTGCCTCGAGGTACTCGAAGGCGCGCTCGATCGGGTCCCGGAGAACGTGGCCGTGATCCTGGTTGCCCCGAGTCTGGACCGCCGCCGACGGCTCTACGCCGAACTGGAACGCCGGGGGAGCTTCGAGGCGCTGGTCCTCGAAGGGGGAGGGCGCAAGGGCGGAATTCCAATGGGCGAGATCCTCGAGCGCCTTCTCACCGAGCGCGGCTTGCGGATGGAGAGCGACGCTCGCCAGCGGCTCCTCGAACACGTCGGTGCCGACGGCGCGCGGCTCGATGCCGAGGTCGAGAAATTATCCTTGATCTTTGGCGACCAGAGCGTGACCGCACAGGGTGTTGCCGCGGCGGTGGGTGGCGAGCGGGCGCGAGTCGCCTTTGCGCTCGAGGGCGCACTGCGGGAGCACCGCTTCGGCCGGGCGGTGCTCGAGCTGCGCCGGGCCGCGGCGGCCGGAGATGCGCCGGAGTTGCTCCTGGCCCAGATCGCGGGCGAGGTGCGCGCCCTCTTGCGCGCGCGGGCGCTGCTCGACGAGGGGCTCTCGGAACCCGAGGCGAGACGGGCCTTCGGCTCGGGGCGTGGCTGGTTTGCGGTGCCTGCGGCCCGCCATTACCGCCGCGCGGATCTCGAGGCGCTCTTGCTCACCCTGGCGCGTGTCGATGCGGGCGCGAAGGTCGGACTCGGCGATGCAGTTGCCGAGATCGAGGCGGCACTGGTTGATCTCGGTCGCGCCGTATATTCGCATGCGGCCTCGTCTGCGAGCCGACGCTAGGGCGGCGGCACGCAGGGGCAGCACCGCTGCCGGTGGTTCATGGCAGGGCGCGCGGGGGCCAGAGGGCTTGCCTCGGCGGCGAGCGGTTCTCGAAGTTGCCTTGGCGCCAAGAGCTGACGCGGCGCTCACGCCAGAGCCCGAGACGGGTGCCCCGGCGGCATGTCTTCCGGAGGCAGCGCTGTCGAGAAGTCAGGACAGCGCTGCGACCTGGCTGGCGAGCCGGCCGGTGCGGCGAGAGGCGTTGTTCGGATGGAGCACGCCCTTGGAGGCAGCCTTGCGGAGTTCGCGCTCCACGACCCGCATCTCGGCCCGAGCGGCTTCGCCGTCGCCACTATCGATGAGCGCCCGGACCTTCTTGACCGCGGTACGGACGCGGCTGCGGATGGTCGTGTTGCGGAGCTGGCGCTTTTCCGACTGCTTGTGGCGCTTCAACGCCGACGGGTGGTTTGCCATGACCGGGCTCCGTTACTGGTCGATCGGGCCACTTTCAAGCGAGGCCTTGGCGGCGGTCCAGAGGGCGTCGAGGCCCGCGGGGTCGAGGGCCTCGAGCGCGATGCCCTGGTTTCGCGCCTGGGTCTCCATGTTCCGGAAGCGGTCATCGAAGCGCTCGGTGGCCTCGCGGAGCGCGGCCTCGGGGTCGATCGCGAGCTTGCGCCCGAGGCTGACGAGCGTGAGCAGGAGGTCCCCGAACTCCGCCTTCGTCCGCTCGGGGTCCTGCACGGCGAGGGCCGCGCCGAACTCGTTGCGCTCCTCGTCGAGTTTGTCGAGGACGCTTTGGGCATCTGGCCAGTCGAACCCGACGGTGGCCGCTCGGTCACCGAGTCGCCAGGCCCGCAGCAGAGCTGGCAGCGTCCGCGGCACTCCGTCCAGAAGAGAAGCTCCGGTTCCCCGCTCGCGCCGTTTGCGTGCCTCCCAGGCCACCTCGACCTCTGCCGCCGTATCGGCCCGATCCGTGGCGAAGACGTGCGGGTGGCGGCGGATGAGCTTGTCGGCCAGGCGCTCGCAGAGGGTGGCGGTATCGAAGTCCCCCGTCTCCTCGGCCAGCCGGGCGTGGAACACGACCTGGAGCAGAAGATCGCCTAGCTCCTCGCATAGCGCGCTCGCGTCCCGGCGGTCGATGGCGTCGGCGACCTCGTAGGCTTCCTCGATCACATAGCGCCGCAAGGAGGCATGCGTCTGCTCCCGGTCCCATGGGCAACCGCCGGGAGAGCGCAAACGGTTCATGACGTCAACGACGCGATCAAAGGCTTCCATTTGGGTCCTCTTCCAGCGGATGTGTCGCTGCGCGGCCACCGTGGTTGCTCGGGGGTTCAGAGGCGGCTAGCACTTCGGCGCCGTGGCCGCCGTCGAGATCTACACCACGAACATGTGCCCCTACTGCCATGCGGCACTCGACCTGCTTGCCGAGCGCGGCGTCGCGCACACCCGTATCGACGTGACCGGCGATCCGGCTGCGCGGGGCGCCCTCGTCGCCAAGGCCGAGGGGCGCACGACTGTGCCGCAGATTTTCGTCGATGGCCGGCCGATCGGTGGATTCGACGAACTCTCGCAACTCGACGCGGCGGGCGAACTCGAACTCTGGCGCGATTCCGCATGAGGGGACCCTATCGGGACCTGGTGGCTCCGGTGCTCTTCCGGCTCGACCCCGAGACGGCGCACGACGCGGTGCTGGCAGGTGCCCGAGTGGCGAGCGCGGGTCTGCGCCTGGGGGCAGCACTCGGCTTGCCCCCTTCGAAGCGGATCCTGCCTGGGCGGCCCCCCCTCCACCGCCTCGGGCGGAGCTTCACCAACCGCCTCGGCCTCGCGGCGGGACTTGACAAGAATGGTGTTGCGCCCCATTTTTGGGCGGCTCTCGGATTTGGGTTTGCCGAGATCGGAACAGTGACCTGGGAGCCCCAGCGGGGCAATGAGCGGCCGCGGATCTTCCGCCTCCCCGAGGAGGGTGCCCTGATCAACCGGATGGGCTTTCCGGGGCAAGGGGCCGAGGCCGTCGCGCGGCGCCTCGAGCGCACGCTGCGAACACCCCCGGGCATTCCGATTGCGATCAATGTGGGCGCATCTCGCAGCGTCGTCGGAGACGCCGTCGCCGAGACGCGCGATCAGGCCCGGACGGCCCGGCTACTCGGCCGCCACGCAGATTTCATCGTGGTGAACGTGAGTTCCCCGAACACCCCCGGCCTGCGCGACCAGCAGGTTCCCGAGCGAATTGCGCGGCTGGTCGAGGGGGTCGGATCGGCGCTGGCCGGGCTTGGACTTGGCTTGACCACACCCGAAGTGCTCGTCAAGCTTTCTCCGGACCTCGACGACACGGCACTTTGTGCGGTCGCCCGTGCGGCCCGTGGCGCGGGTGCGGCGGGGTTCGTCGCGGTGAACACGACGCTGGCCCGCGACGGACTGCGGAGTGCGGCGCGCGGCGAGCCGGGCGGTCTCTCGGGCAGGCCTCTGCAGGGCCGAGCTCGGGAAGTGATCGTATTATTGCGCGCGACGCTGGGCCCCGAGCCCGTACTGATCGGCCTCGGCGGGGTGCACGACGGTCGCTCGGCGCGCGGCCTGCTCGACGCCGGTGCGGATTTGATCGAGGTCTTCACGGGCCTGATCTACGAGGGCCCGGCGTTTGCGCGACGTCTCGTGCGCGAGATCGGCGCGGCGGGCTGGCCGGGGCAGGGTGAGGTGGAGGGCCGCTGATGTTGCCGCACTCGGGGGCGGACGGCGCCGGTCGGGCCATGCGGTGCGGGGCCGGAGCCAGGGGCGCGGGCGAATGAGGCTCAGCGTGATCATCCCGGCGCTCAACGAGGCCGCCCGGATCGAGCGGACGATCGCCTCGGCTCGCTCTCCCCTGGTGCTCGAGACGATCGTGGCCGACGGTTCCAGCAGTGACGCAACCGCGGAACTGGCGCGTGCCGCAGGCGCTAGCGTGGTCGTCGGGACGCGTGGCCGGGCGTATCAGATGAACGCTGCGGCGCGCGTGGCGACGGGGGATGTGCTGCTCTTCCTTCACGCCGACACGACCCTTCCCCCGGAGTTCGCGCCGGCGATCGCGGCCGCGATCGCGGCGGGGAGCGTCGGGGGCCGGTTCGATGTGCAGATCGACAGCGCGCAACGGGCCACCGCCGTGGTGGCCGCGTTCATGAATCTGCGCTCGCGCCTCTCGGGCATCTTCACCGGCGACCAGGCGATGTTCGTGCGGCGTAGCGTGTTCGAGGTCATGGGTGGATTCGCCCCGGTTCCCCTGATGGAGGATCTCGACTTCGCGCGCCGCCTGGGACGCCGCGGTCCCGTGGCGGCCTTGCGGCAGCGTGTTCGAACCTCGGGCCGGCGCTGGGAGAGCCGCGGCGTGACAAGAACAGTTCTGCTGATGTGGTCGCTTCGCGCCGCGTTTTATCTCGGCGTTGACCCGCACGAACTGGCGCGGCGTTACCGTCAGGTCGGCTGAAGGACGGTTTCCTGCCGTCGCGTCAATGATGGGTCCGCGCTGCCGTACGCCGGCGACCCGCCCCCGTATGGGCGAGACAGGACCCGCCCGGCGTTGGGCGAGAGACCCTCAAGCGCCGGCGCTGCGTGCCCGCGCCAGCGGGGTTTCGGTCCGTACGCGCTCGGCTCGAATCTTGCCGGTACGGGAGTCCTGACCGGGGACGTAGCTCACGGGAGAGTTGACCTGAATCTCGGCAAGATCTCCGGGTTCGCAGGCCGTAGCGTGAAAGAACAGAGCCTCGCCCTCGGTCGTATCGATGAAGCCGAAGCCACGCTCCGCGAGCCATCGCGTGACCGTGCCGTAGAGCCGGGGAGATGCATTCGTCAGGCCGAAGGCCAGCATGGACGGCGGAAGTGCTGCGTCCTCGCCAAGTATCGGCGGAGCCGGCGGGCTCTCGCGCTGGAGCCACTCGCGCAGGGACGCGACCTCGGGCAGGGCCTGACCCTCGACGTTAACCAGTGCGAGGATGCGTTTGGCGCGTGCGACGTCTCCCCGGGTGGCATGGACGTGTGCCATCGCGGCCTCGACCTGCGCGCGTAGCTGGGATTCTGGCGGGACGCGGCCCGCCGCCAGAATGCCGAGCAGATCGAGCGCGGCGAGAGGGCGGCCGAGGTCGCGCTGGAGCAGGGCTTCCTCGAGCAGCAGTGACGCATCCGGCTCGCTGGCGGCCGTGCGTGCCTCGGCGATCCGGGCGGCCGCCTCGCCGAGGCGGCCGCGCTCGCGCAACCAGCGCGCCACGAGTGGAGCCAGCGTATGGCCCCGAGGTAGCCTCGTGGCTCGCCGCAGCGCTTCCTCGGCCTCGTCCGTATGACCCGCCAGCGCGAGCGCGCGCGCCAATCGCTCGCAGATCACCGCAGACTCGGGCTCCAGGCGCAGTGCTTCGCGCAGGACGTCAAGAGCTTGGTCATGGTGGCCTTGGTGCAGGTGGATCTCGCCGCGGCTGGTCAGCCGGTGCTCCAGCTTGATCACGGCAGCGGGTCCGGTGCCGTCGAGTGCTTCGCACTGGTCGAGTGCCCCGGCGGCGGCGTCCGCCTGGCCCGTTTCGCGAAGACACCGCGCGAGGTGGAAGAATACCTGGACCTGAATTCCGCGGCTGCGTTCGCGTTGCGCCGGGGGCGACGCGTCCCACGCCGCGGTCGCACGGTCCAGGGCTGCGGTCGCGGCAAGCGGGCGATGTAGCCTCTCGAGGCAGTAGCCCACGCGGAACAGGCAGAGATGATACCCGGGGAAGGTCGCGAGAGCGCGCTCGTACCAGTCCAGGGCTCGGGTCCAACGCTTGCGGCGCTGGTAGAACCAGCCGACCTGGCACCGGTAGAGCGCGGCGCGCTCGGGCCGAACGGTGCAGCACCGCTCGAAGGCGCGCTCGCTCTGCGGGGCGTCGCCGAGGAGGGCAAAGGCGCGCGCGATCTCTTCGAGCAGATCTGCGTCGGCTCTTGACGAGTCGGGCGTGTCCAAGAGGGTACCCCAGCGCGCGATGACGCCGTGGAGATCACCCCGTTCACGCAAGGCGCGAGCCTCGGCGGCTGGGCGCGGGGGAGTCATGGCAGGCCCCCCTGCACCCGGCGTCCATCGATATGAAGACGGCCGTCGGCCATGCGTTGCAGCACCGCGGGGAAGAGGCGGTGCTCTTCCTCGAGGATGCGCGCCGCGAGCGTGGCCTCGGTGTCGTCCTCGCGCACCGCCACAGCGATCTGGCCGAGAATCGGGCCGTGGTCCACCTGCTCGTCCACGAGGTGAACCGTCACACCCGTGATGCGCGCGCCGTGCTGGAGGGCTTGACGCTGAGCGTGGAGCCCGGGAAATGCCGGCAGCAGCGCGGGGTGGATGTTGACCACCCGGTTGGGGAATTGGTGCAGCAGGGCACTCGTCACGATCCGGTCGAACCCCGCGAGGACGACGGTATCTACTCCGGCCGTACGCAGCCGCTGCGCCAGCGCGCGGTCGTAGTCTTCCCGGTCGGCGTAATCTGCTGGTCGCACAACGGCGGTCTCGATAGCCCGAGAGGTCGCGTGGTGGAGGCCGGGGACGTCGGGCCGGTTGCTGATGACGATTCTCACCGAGGCCGTGAGCGTGCCGCGCTCGATGGCGCGCAGGATGGCCTCGAGGTTCGAGCCTCGGCCGGAAATCAAGCAACCGATGATCATGAGCGGGTGCCGCGGGGCAGGATCAAAATGGCGCGGTCGATCCAGAACTTCAACTGAAGCAGGCCAGCTCTAGGGCGGACCATCGACGCCGCGGCGGCCGGTGTGTCATGCCAGCGGCCGCCGGGCTGCGGATCGGGCCAGATGAACGGTCTCCGGCCCGGAGGCGCAGGGACCCTCCTCGAGTTCCTCGAGCACGAGACCGGCGGCCGCCAGCAAGCGCGCGAGTTCGCCGCGCGCCAGACAGAAGCGTAGCGCGGGGTGCCCGGTGGCGTGGTGCTGGTCCTCGAGGAAGGTTTCGACCACGAGCACGCCTCCGGGGCCGAGGACGTTTCCCAGCCCGGCGAGTCCCGGGCGATCGAGGAAGCGGGAGACCACCACCAGTCCGAAGGATTGTGCGCGGAAGGGGAGTGCTGTCGCGTCGGCGACCACGAGTTGCGCCGCTGGACAGAACGCCGTGGCCTGCCGCGCGGCAGCACGCGAGAAGTCCAGACCAACGGGCTGCCACCCGGCCTGGACCAAGGCTGCCAGATGACGCCCGCCGCCACACGCCAGGTCCAGGGCGGTGGGCGATGGGCCGGGCTCGCCGCGCACGCGCCTCGCCCAGCGCAGCACGAAGGGCGAGGGCGTTGTGGGTGGCCCCGAGGCCGTCGCGTGACGTTGCTCCCATCGGGCACGTTCCAACATGGGGGCGAGCTTCCGGTGCTCATGGTGTCTGCGCAAGCGCGGCCAGCAGGACCGTCGCTGCACCCGCTTCGCGCAGTCGCTGCGCACAGATCTCGAGACTGGCACCGGTGGTTCGGACGTCGTCGACGAGCAGGACTCGGCGGCCCGTGAACCGCTTGGGAGTAGTCGCTGCGAAGGCATGCCGGGCATTGACGAGACGCTGTCCGCGGTCGAGCTCACTCTGCGGCAGGCTCCTCGGGGTCCGGTGCAAGGCGGAGGGCACCAGCCGACCGCGGCCGGGGGCAAGAGCGCTCGCCAGGAGGGCGGCCGGCTCGAAGCCCCGCTGGCGCCGGCGTGCGGGATGACCCGGAACCGGAACGACGATCTCACCGTGGAGCCAGGGCGGGGTATGGCGGGCGAAGGTCTGGCAGAGAGCCGCGCCGAGGATGAGATCACCGCCTCGTTTCCAGCGACCGATCGCTTCCCGTGTTCGGCCCTCGTAGGTGAGGAGGGTCCAGCAGGGCATGGCTCCGTGGCGTGTGGTCGTCTCGAGTCGCGGCTGGAGCGTCAGCTCGGCGGTGCAGTCAGCGCAGAGTCCCTCGCTTCGCGATTCGAGGCCTTCGCGCCGGCAAAGGGTGCAGATCGGCGGGTAGATCAGGTCGGCGCCGGCAGCGACCATGCGGCGGAGGAACGCGTGGGTGTGCCGCAGGAGGTCGTGCGGGCTGGGACTCCTCGGCGGAGCCAGCCGTGGCGACGCCGTGCCAACCGCGTTCTCGATCGCGACCGACGCGACATGAAAGGACGCCGGCGGCGCGAGCGATGGCGATCCCGTCCCGACCGCGGTGGCCGCATGGGCAGCGGAATCGTCGCCCAGCCTGTTACACTCTCCGAGCATACGGCCTCCCGGATCGGCACTCGCAGTTTTCGATCTGGCGCGGGAGGCCCGGGCGTCGAGGTTTTGAGCCGGGGCGCAATGAGGGTCGCGAGATGTTTCGCTTTCTGGTCGGGGTTGGGATCGGTGCCGGCCTGATGTACTGGCTGTTGACGGGAGAAGTGCCGCTACGGGACGAATTCCAGAGCTGGCTTGGGTCGGCTTCACGCTCCTACAGCGAGCGAGTGACCGGCGACCGCTGAGGCTCTGGCGCCAATTCTCGGGTGCGGACGGGCGTATGGAATTGCCAATCATCGCAAGGCTCAAGGCGGATCTCGCGGAACTCCAGCGCGAGATGCAATTCGACCTGCCGCGCCGGCTCGAAGAGGCCCGCGCGCACGGCGACCTGCGCGAGAACGCGGAATACGACGCCGCCAAGCAGCGGCAGGGTGAGATCCGGGCGCGGATCGCCCAGGTGCACTCACGCCTGAGCGAACTCGCGACCTATTCTCTCGCGCGCCTGCCACGCGATCGTGTCTCCTATGGCTCGACCGTGAACGTCGAAGACAGCGAGAGCGGCCAGGAGATCACCTATCGGCTGCTCTTCCCCGAGGAACTCGACGGGACGAATGGCGAGGTCTCGATTGCCTCCCCGGTCGGCCGCGCCCTGCTCAATGCCGAGGTCGGCGACGAGGTCGTGGTGGCGACCCCGGCCGGCCGGCGGACCCTCACGGTGCTCCGGCTGGTGACCATGCACGCCAGCTTCTCGGACGGCGAGGGCTGACGCCCACGCCCATGCCTCCGGAGCCCTGTCGGCGCGCGGCGGCGAATCCTCCGAAAGCTCGTAAATTTGCGGCTCGGGAGGGGTGGTGCTAACGGATGCCATCCGGCCGGAGCGGCGGTGGGCCACGGCCCGCCGTTTTTGTTTGGGGCGGAAAAATCCAACGAGGTCGTCACCATTTCGAACATCGAGCAGGCGAGCGCGGTCCGGGAGCGGCTCATTGAGCTGATCGAGCCGGTCGTGACCGCCTGCGGTCATGAACTCGTCGAGGTCGAGTACCGGGGGAGTGGCGACCGCTCCCTCTTGCGGGTCTACATCGATCGTCCCGGTGGCACGGACCTCGAAGCCATCGCCCGGCTGAGCCGAGAGATCAGCGACGTTCTCGATGTCCATGACCCACTGCCGGATCACTACGTGCTCGAGTGTTCATCGCCGGGCGTGGATCGGCCACTGCGGCGACCGGCGGACTTCCAGCGCTTCATCGGGGGCCGAACCCGGATCCGGCGGCGTTCGGGAAGCGGGAGTGAGCGTGTCCTCGAGGGCGTCCTCGAGGCCGCCGACGAGCATGGGATTGACCTCATGGTCGGCGGAACCGCGCCGGTGCGGCTGCGCTACGACGAAATCGAATCTGCCCAGCACAAGGCCGACATCCCGGGCTTCTCCAAGGGCCGGGAGTGAGAAGAGGTCGTCATGGATTTCCAGCTCAGTCGGGTCATCGAGCAGGTCAGCAAAGAAAAGCAGATCGACCGTCAGGTCGTCGTCGAGGCGATCGAGAGCGCCATGGTGCAAGCCGCCCGCAAGGCCATGGGTGCCGAGCGGCAGATCGAGGCGCACTACAACCCTGACATCGGAGAGGTCGAACTCTTCGAGATCAAGCGCGTCGTCGAGATGGTGCAGATCCCGGACGAGGAACTCTCCCTCGCTGATGCGCGCCGGTCCTACGACGCCGACGCGGAGATCGGGGACGAGCTTCTGGTCAAGTTGCCCGGTACCGCGTTCGGCAGGATCGGTGCACAGGCGGCAAAGCAGGCGATCATCCAGAAAGTCCGCGACGCCGAGCGCGAGCTGATCTACAAGGAGTTCAAGGACCGCAAGGGCGAACTCTTCTCGGGTACCGTCCAGCGCTTCGAGCGCAAGAACATCATCGTCAACCTCGGGCGTACCGATGCGATTCTGCCCGAACGCGAGCAGATCCCGCGGGAGCGCTACCGGCAGGGCGACCGGATCCGGGCCTACATCTACGACGTCGACCTCACGGCCAAGGGGCCACAGATCGTCCTCAGCCGGACCCACCCGAATCTCCTGATCGAGCTGTTCCGGCAGGAAGTGCCCGAGATCTATGAGGGCATCGTCGAGGTCAAGGCAGCGGTGCGCGAGCCGGGCGGCCGAGCCAAGATCGCCGTCATCTCGCACGATCGGGATGTCGATCCGGTCGGGGCCTGTGTCGGCATGCGGGGAACGCGCGTTCAGTCCGTGGTGCAGGAGCTCCGTGGCGAAAAGATCGACATCGTCCACTGGACGCAGGATCCCGCCGAATTCGTTTGTCGCGCCCTGGCGCCCGCTCGGGTGGTCAAGATTATCATGGACGAGGAAGAGCACTCGATGGAGGTGATCGTTCCGGACGACCAGCTCTCCCTCGCCATCGGCAAGCGCGGTCAGAACGTGACGCTGGCTTCGCGCCTGTCGAGTTGGCGGCTCGATGTGCGTGGCGAATCACAAGCCGATGAAGAGATCCGCCGGGCACGCGTTTCGCTGCTCTCCGTGGAGGGCGTCAGTGACGTGACGGCCGAGCTTCTGATTCAGGCCGGCTATCGCTCGGCCGAGCAGGTGGCTCAGGCCGAGCCTGATGAGCTTGCCGAGACCGACGGCATCCCGGTCGAGCGCGCGGTCGCCATCAAGGAAGCAGCGCGGCGCGCGGTGGATGAGGGCCGAGCGGCGGCTGCGGTCGAAGAGGCGAGCCGCGCCAGTGCCAGCGAAACCGTCGAAGTCGACGAAGCCGTCGATGGTGCCGAGCCGAGGGAGGGCGCGTGAAGCGTCGGATCCGGAACCTCACGCGAATCCCGGCGATGCCATGGCCCGGAGGACTTCGTCCGCAGCATGTGGCCATGCGGCGCTGCGTGGGCTGCTTTGAGCGGGGTGAAGCCCGGGAGATGCGGCGTCTTGCTGTCTCTGGCGATGGCGAACTCGGCTGGTGCCCGCGCGGTGGGCGTGGTGCGTGGCTGCATTTGTCGCCCTCCTGTGAGAAACGCTTCGTCGGCGGGCGCGGGGTTGTGCCGAGCTTGCGTCGGCGCGTCGACAGGCCGGCTCGTTCCGCGCTTGTGAGTCCGCGACCCGTGACCGGAGAGGGCTGAGAGGGCATGTCGAAGCGGATCCAGGAACTGGCCAAGGAATGGGGACGCCCCAGCCGGGACCTTATTACTTGCCTTGATGCGCTCGGCCTGCCGGGCAAGCGCGCTCAGAGCAGTCTCGAGGATGCCGATATCGACCGGCTCGCCACCGCACTCGGTCGCGATGACCGCCCCGCGGTGACGGTGGGCGAGGAGCGGATTGTCGAGCGGGTCGTGGCCGGTGAGACCGTGAACACCCTCGGTGCGACCATCGAGACGACGGTCGAATCCCGCGTCAAGAGTGGTGTCATCCGCCGGCGAGTCCGCCGCGAGGTCGTGGGCGGTCAGGGCAGCGAGGGCATCTCGCCTGACGATCGCTTCGCGGCGGCGGAGTCCTGGGCTGCGCCGGAGGCAGGCGCCGTAGATCCCCTGATTGGTTTCGAGGCACCGCCGAACGAGCCCCCCGCGGTGGCGGCGCTCCCTTCCGATCCCGAATTGGTGGAGGCCCCGGCACCCGTAGCTCCGGCGCTCATCGAGCCGGCCACCGGCCCGCTTCCCACTGGCGATGAGGGGCGCGTCATGGACGCGGCGGCACCGGCCGAGGCCCCGCCCGTGGCGCCGGAGCCTCAGGTCGCCGCCACGGCGATTGAACCTGCGCCTGACGCGGCGCCGGCAGAAGTCGCGCCAAGTGTACCCGCGAGCACGGTGCCCTCTGGTCCGCGTTTGCCGGGCGGCCGGATCGCGACGGGCACCCGGCCCCGAACGGTGCATGTGGTCCGTTCGACACCCGTGCTGGACCCCAACGCGCCGAAGCTCGAAACCGGCATGCGACGTGTCCAGGTGCTGGGCAAGATCGAGTTGCGCCGTCCGGAGCCGGCTGCGCCGCGGCGGCCCGGCCCTGCGGCGGGACCGGGTGGGCCCGCCGGGGCGAACGCTGCCGCAGGGGAACCTGCGCCCGGGGCAGCGGATGCACGCCCCAAGAAGGGCAAGAAGGTCATCCGCCGCCAGGCCCCCTTTGATCCCTTCGTTGGCGGTGATCGCGGGCGGGGCGCACGCCGGCCGCAGAAGAGGCGCGTGGCGCCCGGCAAGGAAGTGCGGCAGACCGAGATCACGACGCCGTCGGCCCGCAAGCGTATCGTGCGGATCGCCGAGAGCATCACCGTGGGCGATCTCGCCCGGGCGATGGGGCTCAAGGCCGGTGAGGTCATCAAGAAGCTCATGGAAATGGGCGTGATGGCCACCGTCAACCATACGCTTGATCTGGACCATGCGACCCTGATTGCCGGAGAGTTCGAGTACACGGTCGAGAGTAGTGCGGTCGATGTCGAGAAGGACCTCGCCGAGACCGAGGCAGAGGAGGTCGTCGGTGAGGTCCTGCCGCGTGATCCCGTTGTGACCATGATGGGACACGTCGATCACGGCAAGACGTCGCTGCTCGACATGATCCGTCGCACGACTGTCGCGGCAGGTGAAGCGGGTGGGATCACGCAGCATATCGGCGCCTATGCCGTGAACGTCGGCTCCCGCCGGGTCTGTTTCCTCGACACGCCCGGTCACGAGGCGTTCACCGCGATGCGGGCGCGCGGCGCGCAAGTGACCGACATCGTCGTTCTG
>SXLG01000173.1 GCA_005777805.1 Pseudomonadota bacterium | reverse complement strand
GCACGCGACGAGACCGGGCCCGGTCTCTGGCTCGTCGAGCGGGGCGCTCCTCAACTGACGATCACGCCACTGGCCGGCAACGACGGCACGCGGCGAGTCGCGCGCGTCGGGTTTGCAGGCACGCCCGCCCTCCGGATCGCGACTGGCACGGCGGCCGCCGAAAGAGCCCGCGATGTCGGCCTCGTCCTGCTCGCCGCCGACGCCTTCGGCGGGGCTTGGCGCTGCCTCGAGATGACCCGCGACTACGCGCTCACCCGCGAGCAGTTCGGGCAGACGATCGCTCATTTTCAGGGAGTCAAGCACCAGCTCGCGGATCTCGCCGCGAGGCTCGCACCGGCCTGCTCGCTGTGGTGGTACGCGGCCCATGCCCTCGACCATATCCCCGAGCGCGCGGCCCGCCACGCAGCACTCGCCAAATCCCACCTGACAGAACTCTTCGACGACACGGCCCGTGCCTCGATCGAACTCCACGGCGGCATCGGCTTCACCTGGGAGTACGACCTCCAGCTCTGGTTCCGACGCGCGCTCTTCGACCGGGCCTACCTCGGCGAGGCGCGCCTCCAGCGCGAACGCGCGGCAGATCTGGCGGGCTGGACGGCATGAGGGCGAGCACAAGCGCCGAGGTCGGATCATGATCGAACGTCATCACTACTTCCGACTGCGCGCCGAGAGCCGCGGCCAGCGCGACCAGATCGCCGCGGCGTGCCGCGACACGCTGCCCTCCCTGCCAGGCGTGCGGGCCTGCGTGGTGGGTACACCAGCCGATGGCGACTCGGAGGCGGCGTGGGATCTGGCCGTCACCCTGCGTTTCGCGACCCTTCCTGACCTCGAAGCCTATCGTGCCGACCCGGCGCACCGGAGCTTCGTCGAGCAGATCCTCACGCCACACGTCGAGGTCAAAAAAATCTGGAACTTCGACATCGGCTGAAATCGGGGCCCTGGCACGGCATCGGCGGATCGAGGTGCCCCGGCGGCCACGCGGCAAATCGGGCTCGCCGCCCCGCGCGAGGAGATCGCCCCGGGGCGAGCCATGCCGGGATCCGGGAGCCGCAACTTCGTCCGCCTCCGGACCATCCCGGCGAGTGCCGTGGCCAGACCTTGTGCTCCAGCACATCGACGCGCGGACCTTCCGCTGGCACCTTGGCCGCATGGAACGACCCGAGCCGCACTCGTGGGACGATCTCCGGCCCGGAAATCGCCAAGTACGGGGGAGAGACCGTGGCGCTCGCGCTTAACACGCTTGTCTACGCGCGAAGATTGCGCGAAGCTGGCTTCAGCGAGAAACAGGCCGAGGGCCAGGCCGAGGCCCTCGCGGAGGCAATGACGGACGCGCTGGCCACCAAGCAGGATTTGGTCGAATTCAGGACCATTTTCCGGCAAATCGACGAACGCTTCGAGAGGATCGACGAACGCTTCGCGAGGATCGACGAGCGCTTCGAGAAAATCGACGAACGCTTCGCGAAGATCGACCAGCGGTTCGAGAGGATCGACGAGCGCTTCGCGAAGATCGACCAGCGCTTCGAGAGACTCGAGTCCGAGCTGCGCCACTTCCGGGACCACGTCGACACGCGCTTCGTGGAATTGGAGAAGCGCATCGAGTTCCGATTCGGCGAGCAAGAGGCCCGCGGCGCCCTCCGGCTCACCGAGCTGGAGCACCGGCTCACCATCCGCATGGGCGCCATGATTGCCGCCGCCGCTGCTGTTGTCTCAGTGCTTGATAAATTGCTCTGAGACGCGGCGCTGGCGCGCCGCGCGCTCGTGGCGCTCAGCCTCTGCCATGATGCGCCGGCCCTCGCGGCTCTCGAGCCAGCGCCTCTGCGGGGATCCGGGAGGAGGCCGGAGGCGGAAGATCGCGACGCGGCCGCTGCGGTAGACCAGCTCGATTGCCTCCATCCGGGCCAGCCGCTCGGAGTCGAGCGCGGGCCCGCTCGGGTCACCCCGTTCGCCGACGTAAACCCAACCGACGCGGGCGCGCATCAGCTCGTGGGCCGCACTCTCGTCGCCGGCGGAGAGACGCTCGATCAGATGGGCCACCGCGACGTTCCACTCACGGAAGCCGGGCGCAAGAGACGTGATCATCGGTCCCGGCACCACCCGCCGCCCCGCAAAGTAAGGGATCCACCAGCCGCCATCGGTGCCGTGCGCGAAGCCCGGCAACCAGAAGGTTGTGTTGATGGCGAAGCGTGCGCTCGGAGGAGTGTGCTCCTCGATCCAGCGATAGGCCGCGAGGTCCTCGTGGGTGACAAGGAAGCGCTCGCCCTCGACGGGCCAGGCGCGCCGCGGCGCGAACGTCAGCGCTGCACTCACCAGCACGAGCGCTGCCGCGCGCTCGAGGCGCCATCGCGCCGGCCCCGCTCTTACCAAGCGCAAAATTTCTCGACTGCCGCCACCCAGAAGCAACGCCAGACCGAGGTGCAACGCGATCAGAACCCCGCCCTCGTTGGTCAATGCCAACAGCGGGATACCGAGATGAGCGGCACCCATGAGCCCGAGCATCGCCATGATCCAGAGCCACGCCACGCGACAAACCACGTCGCCGCACAGCGCTCCGAAGCCGCCCACCACGAGCGCCGCAGCGAGGAGCAGCGGCGACGCCACGAGGTAAGGCACGTCACGGAGCGCCACCCCGAAGTAGGAGGACTCGATGCCGGCCAGCGGATCGCTCGCGGATGCGAACAGGCTGCCGCGCGCCCGCGCCAGTTCCCAGTGCGTCCAGACAAAAACCGTGGCCGCGCGCCAGACACGGGGTCCCAGCGCGCCAAGCAGAAGCAGCCCCGCCCCAACCAGGAGCCCCACGAAGTGCCGGGCGGCACCGCGACGTGCGGCCCGCACGAGTTCGCACAGGGCCGCCGCCGCGATCGCCAGCAAGAGGAAGATCCCAACCCGCAGATGGATTGCCATCACGCCGGCCGCGGTCAGCAACGCCGCGCCGAGGCGCGGCAGCACGAGCCCCAGGCGGCGAGCGCCAGCGGAGCCCGGCTGGGCCGCGACGTGGCCGAGTGCTGCGAGCGCGTCCCAGGCGAGCAACCAGGCCACGGGCAGGAGCGCCTGCGCGGTGGTCTGTGGATAGCGCCCCCAGCTCACGAAAAGTGCGGGAAAGTGCGCGAAGAGACCCACGGTCGCCGCACCGACCAGCGCGGCGAACCGCCCGGCGCGCGGCCGGAGAAAGGCCCACACGCCCGCCGCAGTCAGTGCGTTGGCGACCTGCGAGGTCCAGAGCACGGCCGTGTGCGGGGCCACGCCGGAACCCAGAGCGACCAGCCCCGCGAGCCCGTGCAGGCCAAGATGGTATTGCTCGGTCGGAATCTGCGGATAGAGCGGGCCGAGATCGGCCGGCAACGCACCGTCGGTCGCCACCCTTGCCGTGAGCAGAACGTGGTGGAGGCCATCGACCCAGGCCGGAATCGGCAAGCGCAGCGCGACCCAGAGCCGCGTCGCGAAGACCACGCCGACCACCAGCACGCCGAGACCTTCGAGCAGCCCGCGCGGCGCGAGACTCGACAGCCGTCGTGCCCGAGCGAGGATCACGCCGCCCGCGACCACGAGCACGCCGAGAAGGCTGCCGCGCCCGACGGTCAAGCCTGCCGCGCCGGTCGCCACCAGCACAAGCGGCCAGAAGGCGAAGCCGAGCGTCGCCGCCACCGCCCACGCCGCGACGCCACGATGGCGGCGGTCGAGGCCGAACCCGACCCAGAGCGCCACGCCCGGCAGCAGCACCAGGAGCGCGATCCAGAGCGCGCAGCCGAGGCCGGCGGCGATGCCCGGCGTCACTCCACAATCCGCTCGGGCCCGGCGTAGACGTTGAAGCCTGCGGCGCGAACAAACCCGACCAGCGTCAAGTCCACACGTTGTGCAAGGTCCACGGCCAGCGTCGAGGGTGCTCCAACGGCACAGAGCACGGCGATGCCCGCCGTCGCTGCCTTCTGCACGATCTCGAAGCCCGCACGGCCCGACGCGACCAAAATCCGCCCGGAGAGGGGCAGCCTTCCGAGCAGCAGTTCGCGACCGATCACCTTGTCGACCGCGTTGTGTCGGCCGATGTCCTCGCGCAAGGCGATCAACCGCCCGCTGGCGTCGAAGAGCGCGGCGGCGTGGAGCCCGCCGGTGCGCGCAAAGACACGCTGCGCTTCCTGCATCCGACCCGGCAGTGCCGCGAGAAACCCGGAGGCAAGGCGGACGTCCCAGGCGACGCGGCCGACCCGCGCTTCGACCCGCTCGATCGAACGCGAGCCGCACACCCCGCAGGCGCTCGAGACGACGAGCTGGCGTGCCGCGTCGGCGAGGGCCTCGAGGCCCCGGGGACGCGCGCTGGCTGCGAGCCGCACGTCGACCGCGTTGCCGCTCTCGCTCTGCGGGCAGACGCGCACATCCTCGAGGTCATCGGCACCCGCGATGATGCCCTCGGCAAAGCAGAATCCAGCGACCAGCTCTTCGTCATCGCCCGGCGTGCGCATCACGATGCCCAGCGGATGGCCCTCGACGCGAATCTCGAGCGGTTCCTCGACCGCGATCGCATCCGCGCCGCGCCCGCGGACCAGAGGTTCTTCGCTCGACGTCTCGGTCGATCCGTCCCCGGCGCGGAGTGCGATGCGCCACACTTCCCTCGTCTGACTGGCTCTGTCGGAGTCAAGGCCCGAGGGTGCCGTGGCCTCCGCTGCTCCCGGACGCGACGCAACCTGCGGCCCGCCTGCGGCATCCCGGCCCTGCGGGGCGGGCTCGGGCACGTCGCCCGAGATCTGTGGCGCCGCCGGGCTCAAGGGACCTCCGCTGAATGGACCGTGATCGGAACCAGCTTGGATGTCGGCGTCCGACTCCCCTCGGCAAAGCTCGCCGCCGAGACGAGGGGATTCAGCTCGGGGAAATATCCCGCCGCACAGCCCCGCGGAATATCGTAGGCCCGCGCGCGAAAGCCAACGACCCGGCGCTCGCCGTCGGCGTAGTGCGAGACGACCGTGATCGACGCGCCGTCACAGAGCCCGCGCGCTGCGAGATCGAGCGGGTGGAGAAAGATCACCCGGCGGTCGCCCGACACCCCGCGATAGCGATCGTCATCGGCGTAGACCGTGGTGTTGAACTGGTCGTGCGAGCGCAAGGTCATCAAGCGCAACTGCCCCTCGGGCAGCGTCAGATCCGCGATTACCAGAGTGGTGAACCGGGCGCGTCCCCCGGAGGTATTCCAGGTCCGCTCGCGGGCTGCGTTGCCGAGATAGAAGCCACCCGGCATGTCGATGCGGTGCTCGAAATCCGCAAAGAGCCCAGGCAGAACACGTGCGATACGCTCGCGGATGAGCGCGTAATCGTCGCCCAGCGCGCCCCAGGGAAGAGCGGCGCAACGCCGCGTCGCCGCACCGATGCCGGCGACGATCGCCGGCTCCGAGAGCAACGAAGACGAGGCCGGCGGCCGGCGCCCCTGCGAGGCGTGCACCATGCTCATGGAGTCTTCGACCGTAACGCGCTGCGGCCGGCCACCGCGCAGATCGAGCTCCGTCCGCCCGAGGCAGGGCAAGAGCCAGGCCTCGCGTCCGACCGCGAGATGGGTACGGTTCAGATGGGTGGCCACGTGGACCGTGAACCCGACCTGCCGCATCGCCTGCTCGACCACCGTCGTGTCCGGAGCGGCAGCCACAAAATTTCCACCCATCGACATGAAGAAGCGTACGCGACCAGCTCGCAACGCTCCGATCGTGCCCACGGTATCGAGCCCGTGCTCGCGAGGTGGCACGAAACCGAACTCGGTGCCGAGCGCATCGAGAAAGGCCGCAGCCGGCTTCTCCGTGATCCCCACCGTGCGATCGCCCTGCACATTCGAGTGACCACGTACCGGGCACACACCGGCCCCCGGCCGACCCAGATTGCCGCGCAGGAGGAGCAGATTGACGATCTCCTGGATCGTCGCCACGGCGTGCGGCTGCTGCGTCAGACCCATCGCCCAACACGCGATCGTGCGTTCCGCGCCGGCGTAGATACGCGCAACATCGACCAGGGCACCGCGCGAGAGCCCCGAATGCCGCTCGATCTCGTCCCATGACTGCTCGCGGCGCTGCGCCTGCCAGCCATCAAAGCCGCTCGTGTGGGTGTCAAGGAAGGCCCGATCGAGCACGCCCGCTTCCGGAGCATCGGCAAGCTCGAGCAGCGCCTTGCCCATCCCCTGCAGCGCAGCCAGGTCGCCGCCCACCAGGACCTGCAGATACCGGCTCGCGATCGGAGTGCCGCGTCCAGTGAGCAGGGCTCGCGCCTCCTTGGGATGGGCGAACTCGACGAGAGCGGCCTCACGCAGCGGATTGATCGCGACGATTCCGGCTCCCCGGCGGCGGGCCGCCTGCAACTCGGTCAGCATGCGGGGATGATTCGTGCCGGGGTTCTGTCCGATCACGAAAATCAGATCGGCGAGCGCGAAATCCTCGAGTGTCACAGTACCCTTGCCGACACCGATCGTTCCGGTCAGGCCGACTCCACTCGATTCGTGGCACATGTTCGAGCAGTCGGGCAGATTATTCGTGCCCAGCCGGCGCGCCAGCAACTGGTAGAGGAACGCCGCCTCGTTGCTGGTTCGTCCCGAGGTGTAGAAGACGGCCGCGTCGGGTTGGTCGAGAGAGTCGAGCGCGCCCCCGATCGCGGCGAAAGCCTCGTTCCAGGTAGCGCGTCGATACGTGTCGCTGACGGGGTCATGACGCAGCGGCTCGGTGAGCCTGCCCTGGGCCTCGAGCCAGCGGCCATCGCGGAGGCGTAGCTCGGCGAGCGGGTGCGCCGCGAAAAAGTCCGGGCCGGCACGCTTCGTGGTCGCTTCAAACGACACCGCCTTGAGTCCGTTCTCGCAAAATTCGAGACGGGAGGGTTCGCCGGGCTCCGGCCAGGCGCATCCTGGGCAGTCAAAACCGCCCGGCTGATTGACACGAAGGAGTGCGGCCCCCCCGGCGACGAGCGCACCATCCTCGCGCAGTCGTCGCCACGACGAACCGAGAGCCGCGCGGCCCCCCGCCACGGGCGCGACAGCCGCGTCGGGGTCAGGGCCGCCTTTTTTGGATTGTCGATCCGCACCTTCGGCCAAACCCGCTCCTCCATCCCGCAGCCGTCGCGTCACCGGCCGCCCGCCCGGCCGATCCTTGGCACGCCAACCTCGGAAGTCGAGCGCCGCCAGCCACGCGCCCCCTCGATTCCTGTCAGGAGCACTTCCTCAACTCCGGGTCATGAGCAGTTGAAGATGTCCGCTGGTTCAAGCGGCCTTCTTCCTGGTTTTGGGCCGAGGGAGGAGGTCGCCTTGGTGGTCGAAGGTGGCGAGCAGGCGGCCTTGGTAGCTGACGCCGATGGTGTGATCGGTGAATTCGTGGACCACGACGGG
>SXLG01000172.1 GCA_005777805.1 Pseudomonadota bacterium | reverse complement strand
CGAGCCGGTGCACGATGCCGGGGCGTTGTGGATCGGGCCAGGCCCCCTCGAACTGCCAGCGGTAGAGCAGCGCCGCCACCAGCGTGCCGCGCCGGCTGCCCGGGGCTGGATGCGTGGCCATGCGCGGCGGCTTGTCGACCACGATCAGGGCTTCGTCCTCGTGCAGGACGGCCAGCGGGATGGCTTCGGCCTCGACGTCCGACGCTTCTTCCGGCGGAATCTCGACCTCGATCTGCGCGCCGGCGTAGACGTTGAAGCTCGCCTTGCGGAGAATGCCGTCGACCCGGACGTGGCCCTGCCGCACCAGTGCCGCGCCCCGGCTGCGCGTCGGCAGGAACGCACGGGTGGAGAGGAAGCGATCGAGCCGCTGGCCCTCACACTCCGGTGGCACCTCACACCGGTGGATCTGCACGTCGCCGTTCACGGTCGGGGCTCGCCTTCCGCAAAGCAGGCTCGTGCTGCCGAGACGTCGGCACCGATCTGCGCAACGAGATCCTCGACCGAGCCAAAGCGCTGCTCGCCACGCAAACGGCGCGCGAAGCCCACCTCGAGCGAACGGCCGTAGAGATCGCCCGAGAAATCCAGCAGATGGACTTCGAGCCGGCGCGCCACGCCCCCGAAGGTCGGGTTGGTGCCGAGATTGGCGACGGCCGGGAACTCGAGCGCCCCGCCGTCCACGGTCGCCGAGACCGCGTAGACACCGTCGGGCGGCAGCATACCCCCGCGCGGCAGGAGGTTGGCGGTCGGAAAACCGAGCCCCGCACCGCGCCGATCACCCTGACGGACTCGTCCGCGGACGCGGTGCGGGCGGCCGAGGAGTCGGGCCGCGCGCTCGACTTGACCGGTCTCGAGCGCCTCGCGGACCGCACTGCTGCTGACCCGCTCTCCACCGACCAGGATCGGCTCGACCACCTCGACCGCGAAACCACGCGCCCGGCCCGCCTCGACCATGGTCGCGGCATTTCCCATGCGGTCGTGCCCGTAGCGCAGATCATGTCCCACCACGACACCGGCTACGCCCAAGCCCCCGACCAGAACATCCTCGACGAAAGCCCCGGCCTCGATGCACGAGAAAGCGCGCGTGAAGTGGGCCACGACGACACCCGCGACGTCCAGGGCCGCAAGTCCCCGCAAGCGGCCGGCGAGCGAGAGAACCTGTGCCGGGGCCCGTTCGGGGGCGAGCCGTGCCACCGGGTGCGGGTGGAACGTGAAGGCGACCACCTCGCCAGCAAGGGATATCGCCAAAGCCCGTGCCCGCTCGACGATGGCCCGATGCCCCAGATGCACCCCATCGAAGTTGCCGATCGCGACCACCGGCCTCGCGAAGGGCCGGGATGGGGCGGCGAGTCTGCGCAGAACCCTCATGGTCACGACCGATTTCGGATGGTCCCTAGCAGACGAGCGACGAACCCCATCCCGGAGCGCGGCGCCAGAACGACGCGCGGGATCCCGGTCGGCTCAGCCGCCGAGGCTGCGCAACCGGCGTTCGGCCTCGGCTGCTTCAGACGTGCCCGGATATTTGTCGATCAACTCTTTCAGATAGAGACGCGCGTCCATCGGATCGCCCGAAGCCGCAAACGCCTCGGCCTGCCGGAGCTTGGCCGCCGGGACGCGATCGCTCCTGGGCCAGTTGGTAGCGACCTCGTTGTAGGCAAGGATGGCTTCGTAGTAGCGGCCACTGGCGAGCTGCGCTTCGCCAACCCAGAATTGCGCGTAGGGCGCGAGCGCGCCGTCGCGGTTCTTGGCCGCGTAGTCGCGCAAGGCCTGAATCGCGCCGTCACGATCGCCACGGCGCAGCGTCTCTAGGCCGGCGACGAACGCGGCGTCCCCCGCCCCACGCGCGAGGTCCTGGCTCAGGTCCGCGAAACCTGCGGGTGCGGCGGGCGGTGGTGGTGGGACCAGACCGGGCGCCGCGACCGGCTGGCCGGGGACCGATGGCGGTGGCGCACCGTAGGCCCCTGGGGCCGGTTGCCCGGCGGGTGCCGCGCCAGCGGGCCAGCCCGCCTGCCCAGGTGCCGCCGGCGGCTCGCCATAGCCCGTGGCCGCTCCGGGCCCGGTTGAACCCCACGTGTCCGCGGGCATTCCACTGCGCTCCGGGGCCGCGCCGTGGTTGGGGATGTTCTCGCGGCCGTACGCGCCACCATCGACCCGATCGAGCCGTCCGCGGAGCCGGGAAACCTCGAGCCGCAACCCTTCGAGATCCGCCCGCGTGTCCGCCAGGCGTCGGGCCAGCAGCCGCTGCTGTTGCACCAGCATCGAGGTGTTGCTCTGCGCCGCGCAGCTGCCGAGCAGCAGAGCGGCGAGAACGGTCAGCCCCATCGGCCGAGCCGGGTGAACGAGGCGGGTCATGTCACGTCAATCCATGACGACGAAGCGATCACGTCGGTTGCGCGCCCAGCATTCCGGCGTCTGATCGCGGCAGGCCGGCAGTTCCTTGCCATAGCTGATCGTTGTCAGACGCGACGCCTCGATGCCGAGCGCGACCAGGTAGTCGCGCGCAGCGTTGGCCCGTTTCGCGCCAAGTGCCAGGTTGTACTCGATCGTGCCCCGGTCGTCACAATGGCCTTCGACCTCGGCACGCGCGCTGGGGTTGGCGCGCAGCCACTCCACATTCGATTCGAGGACCGAGCGCGCTTCGGACGAGAGCGCGTAGGAGTCGTAATCGAAATGAATCGTCTCCAGCGGACCCGAGTCCTCGCTGCCGACGCTGCCGTTGCGCCACTGATCGAGGCTCGAACCGCGCGTCGTACCGCTGAGGTCGGACTCGCCGAGTCCACCCTCGGTGCCCGCGCCCTTCCTGGCCGCGCAGCCCGCGATCGTCAAGCACAATACTGCGCCGCACACGCCCAGCAGCCAGAACCTGCTGCCCGCGCCGCAACCCCGGGACCCCGTCACGCCGATCGACATCGACTCCTCCTCCTCCGCAGCCCACGCGCGCCGGCGACTCACTCGAGCCACCCGGACCACGCCGGGGAGGTATCACCCGCACCGCCCTCGATCAATCGAGTCTGCCGCCAACCGTGCCAATCCGAGATCCAGACCTCGTCGCGCCCCGACCGGCGGCTCGAGAACGCGAGGTAGCGACCGTCGGGAGACCACGCGGGCGAGGTGTTGTCGCCACCGGTCGACGTCACCTGATGGACGCGATTCCCCTCGATCTCCTGGACAAAGATCTGGAAGCTCCCGCCGACCCGCCCGGTGTAGGCAATCCGATCGCCGCTGGGCGACCATGCGGGCTCGGTGTTGTAGCCCCCTTGCAGGGTGAGGCGGCGCACCGTGCCGGCCGCGAGGTCGGCGATGAAGATCTGCGGCGTGCCCGCCCGGCCGGAGCAGAACGCGAGCCGCCGACCGTCGGGAGACCAGCTCGGGCTCACGTCGAGCGTCTTTTCGGTCGAGACGACGTCGGTCGCACGGCTGCCGGGGTGCAGGATCACGATCTCCGAGTCGCCACTGCCGACCTCGCGGGCCAGCGCGATCGCGCTGCCATCGGGCGAGAAGGTGGCGCCCATGGCCATCCCGCGTCCGCCCATCACCCGACGGATTTTGAGTGAGCGCACATCGATCTCGTAGACCCAGGGATGGCCCTGCAGGAACGAGGTGAAGAGGATGCGACTGGCATCCGGCGACCAGCGCGGGGTGAGGTGGATCGACCGGTTATGGGTCAGCGGTCGCGCCCCCTCGCCGCGTGCCGGACTCACCCAGATCTCCTTGAAGCGACCACCCCGGGTCGAGATGAAGGCGATCTCCGAATCGAAGGGCCCGCGCTCGCCGGTCAGCAGGAAGAGGACGTGGTCGGCGAAGCGGTCGCCCATGCGCGCGATTTCGTCGCGCCGGCCCTCGTAACGCTTGCCGCCGACGCGTTGCCCGTCGGCGGCGTCGATCAGGCGCGCCTCCACACCCACCGCGCCCGAGCCGTCGCGCGTGACCGCGAGCGTCACGACCCAGCGTGCGCCGAGCGCGGTCCAACCGGCAAGATCGAGTTGCTCGGCCTCCACACCCCGGTCGGCCGGGCCGCCTGTCGCGGGCGCGCGAAGAACAGAGAAGAGCCCTGAGAGCTGGAGATCACGGCCGAGTGCTGCGGCGAAGGCCTCGCCGACCGCGCCGTCGCCGGCGGGTACGGCGATCCCGATGGGGAATGCCGTCTGGCCGGGGCCCGAAATCGTGCCCCGCACCTGCGCGCCGGCGAGCGAGCCGGTCAGCATCAGGATCGCGGCGAGCACGACGGCTGTCCGAGACCACATCGCACTCCACGCCTTCGCTCGCTCACCCACGCGCTGGCTCTCCCTCGACATCCTCGTCACTTGCTCTCCCCGCTGCATCTCCGCGCGACAGGGTTGGCCCTGCGCGGGCGCGATGCTCCGCCCCGTGTCGGAGCCGTCTCCGCTCATCAATGGCGACGCGGCCACGCGGCCCCGGCACCACCCGGCTTCCCGGGGAATCGCGCCACCCCGCGCGACGCAGCTCCGCCTCTGGCGCGGTCTCTTCCCCGGCGCGCACCTTGCCCCCCCGTTCGGCCAGCGGCAAGCCGGCCGGACACGGAAGGATCGCAGCTCACCCTGACCCGATGGCGCGCGGCGCTCGGGATACTGTCGACTTCGGCTTCGTCGCTGGAGGATCGGTGCTCGCATCGACCCGAAGGCACCGGGGCCGATCATGGCGCTGCGCCGCCGAGGTCCGCCGGCCGGAAGGTGAGTTCGACATCCGCGAATTCATTGACATGACGAAGCGGTGGCGGCGGGAGCTGGCCGACGCCGGTCAGTGCGGAGAGCACCGAGGCATCGTAGCTCGCATCCCCCGAGGCGTGCCCGATACGCACGCCACCGATGCGGCCATCCGGGTGGATCGAGAAGCGAACCGTCACCTCGAGGTTCGCGGCGCGCCCGGTCCACACCCAGGCCGAGCGAATCCGGCCGATCATGCCATCGTAGTAAGCGACGAATTCGGCGCTGCGCAGTTGTCCGGCGCCGCCGGGTCCGGTGCCGCCACCGCCCGCACCAGGCCCGGTCCCGATTCCTCCTGCGACGCCCCCACCCCCCGCGCCGGCCGAGGTCGCGGCACCGGGCCGGGCTGGACCGCCCCCGGCAGCACCGTCCGGTCCGCCGAGCTGCGAGCGCACCCGTTCCATCGCGGCGTCCATCTGACGCTGGCGGACACCTTCGAGACCAGACGCCCTCGCCGTGGCCGTGGGTGCCGGCGCAGGACCGCCCCGGGCCGCAGCCGCGTCGGTCGACTTCGGGGTCGGGCGCGCCGCCGGCGATGCCCCAGGACGCGGCCGTGCCGTGGCTAGCGCCGCCGGCTTGCGGACCGGCTTCGCCGTTGGACGCGGCGCTGGGGGCGCCGTCGGAGCAGGTTTCGCCGTCGGCTGCGGCGCCAGAGACGCGGTTGGAGCAGACTTGGCGCGCGGCGTCGGCGCGGCTGTCGGCCGTGGCGTGCGCGTCGGCGTAGGTGTGGGCGAAGCCGTGGCCCGCGGCGTCGGTCGGGCCGTCGGTCGCGGCGATGGCGTGGCCTCGCCCGGCAGAATCACATCGGGGGAACGCCGGGGCGGCTTCCGGGCCGGCGGCGCCGGCGTGGCGCGCGCACTCTCGGATTTACGGGTGGGCGGCGTGCGCGCCGGCTCGGGTTCGGCCTTGTTCTCGTCCGCGGCGCGGGGTGGTGGTGGCTTTTCGGGCGGGCGCGGCGCACCGCCCGTGCTGCCGACGCCCCGAACCCCGGGCCGCAGGGCCCCGATCGCGCCGGGCTCGCCGGGAACCAAGGCCACGGCATAGCCGCCGGCCAGCGGTTTGGGCCGAAGATCGAACCCCGACCACCAACCCGTGACCGCAATCGCGAGCAGATGTACCAATGCGGACACGGCGACCAGCGCGATCAGGGCACGGTCGACGCCCCGCGGGTTCAGAATCGCCGCGGGCTTCTTCACGACGCGGGGCGGCCCGACGGCGCATCCGACGGCGGCTCGGTCACGAGACCGACCCGGTCGATGCCGGCGGCGCGCAACTCCGCCATTAGGGCCATCACCTGACCGTAAGCCACGGCCTGATCCGCACGCACCAACACCACCGTCTCCGGCCGCTCGCCGCGAGCCGCGGCGACCCGCGCGGCGAGGCCGTCAAGCTCGACCGCTTCTTCGTCGACGAAGAAGCCGCCTCGCGCATCGAGCGACACCACGACCGGCGGCACGTCATCGGCGGGCAGCGCTCCGGTCGCGACCT
The DNA here is from genome assembly GCA_005777805.1 of Pseudomonadota bacterium. GTDB lineage: Bacteria > Desulfobacterota > Binatia > UBA12015 > UBA12015 > SXLG01. The sequence goes on along the minus strand of SXLG01000172.1, from coordinate 1,849 downwards.
CGGGCAGATCGACCGCCACGCCCTGTTGCAGGATCGGCGCGGTCACCATGAAGATGACCAGCAGTACCAGCATCACGTCGACCAGCGGCGTGACGTTGATCTGTGACATCGAGCCACCGTTGTTGCGCGCATCGAAAGCCATCGACGCCGTCCTCTCAGCTCATTTGAGGTAGTGCCGCTCGGCGATGTTGAGGAACTCGGCGGTGAAGTTTTCCATGTCGGCGTTCAACACCGAGACCTCGTGCGAGAAGTGGTTGTAGGCCACGACCGCGGGAATCGCGGCGGCAAGGCCCACCGCCGTCGCCACCAAGGCCTCGGAGATGCCCGGCGCCACCGCCTGGATGCTCGAACTCTGGGCGGTCGAGAGGCCGCGAAAAGCGTCCATGATGCCCCACACCGTGCCGAAAAGACCGATGAAAGGCGCGGTCGAGGCCGTCGTGGCAAGGAAGGTGAGCGCCCGCTGCAGGCGCGTAATCTCGAGGTTCGTCGCCCGCCGCATGGCGCGTTCGACGTTGGCGGTGCCGCCGAGTTCGGTCTCCTCTTCCGCCTCGCCACCGCGGCGCGCGCGCGTGATCCGCAGCAGTTCCTGGTAACCGGCACGAAACACCTGAGCCACCGGGCTCTGTTTTAAATCAGAGCTTGCGCCGTGGATCTGGCCGAGGCTCTTCAAGTCCCAGAAGATGTCGATGAAGCGCTCGGACTCGCGCCGCGCGCGCCGCAGCTCGCGCAGCTTGTGAAAGGTGACGCCCCAGCTCCCGATCGAGAACGCGACCAAGAGCCAGAGCACCGCCATGACCACGGGCCCGGTGCCCGAGAAAAGGTGCTCGATCATAACCCCGCCACTCCGCAACCACCTGGGACGTGCCGTCCCGATCCCCACGCGGAGACAAAAGCGCGCCTGAGCCCTCTTTTCAATCCTCCGGCCACGTCTGCCCCGCCTTGACTTGGCCCAAGCGACCTCTAGGAACCTCCGAAACTCGCCGGCAGCCCTGCCATCGGGGCGCGCCGCATCCCCGCGAAGAGGAGATTCCCATGGCGATTCGTGTCGGCATCAACGGCTTCGGCCGTATCGGACGCAACGTGCTCCGAGCCGCCCTAGGCCGCTCGGACGTCGAGATCGTGGCCGTCAACGACCTCACCGATGCCACCACCCTCGCCTACCTGCTCGAATACGACTCGATCCACGGCCGGCAGGACGGCGTGGAGGCCGGCGACGGCGAGATCCGGGTGCGCGGCAAATCGGTGAAGGTCCTCTCCGAGCGCGATCCGGCGAAGCTGCCCTGGGCCGATCTCGGCGTCCAGATCGCGGTCGAGAGCACCGGGCTCTTCACCAAGCGGGACAAGGCCGCGGCACACCTCGCCGCCGGCGCGCGCAAGGTGCTGATCTCGGCCCCAGCCGACGATGTCGATCTCACCGTCGTCTACGGCGTGAACCACGCCGACTACGATCCGGCTAAACACGACGTGATCTCGAACGCCTCGTGCACGACCAACTGCCTGGCTCCCGTGGCCAAGGTGCTGCACGAGACCTTCGGCATCAAGCGCGGTCTGATGACGACGGTGCACTCCTACACCAACGACCAGCAGATCCTCGATCTGCCGCACAAGGATCTGCGCAGGGCACGCGCCGCCGCACTCTCGATGATCCCGACCACGACCGGTGCGGCGCGGGCCGTTTCGCTCGTCCTGCCCGCGCTCCAGGGCAAGCTCGACGGCATGGCGATCCGGGTGCCGACGCCCAACACCTCGGTGGTCGATCTCACCGCCGAGTTCGAGAAGCCCGTCACCGAAAAGGAGATCAACGCGGCGATCAAGGCCGCCGCCGAGGGTCCGCTCAAGGGCGTGCTGG
>SXLG01000171.1 GCA_005777805.1 Pseudomonadota bacterium | reverse complement strand
GGGAGTACGGCAAGCAACTGCTCTAGACCCAGATCCTCAAGGACAAGATATCCGAGGTCCTCGAAGGCACGGGAACGCTGGCCGAGGCGGCCGAGAGAATCGGCGCGCAGGATGGCATGTTCTTCTCGAAGCGCTTCATCGTGCCGCGGCCCCTGCTTCGGGCGATCACCTCGGAACAGCCCGTCGTTCTCCTGATCGACGAGATCGACAAGGCGGACGCCGAATTCGAGGCGTTCCTCCTCGAAGTCCTGTCCGATTTTCAGGTCACGGTGCCCGAACTGGGAACGATCGAGGCCCGCCATCTCCCGGTGGTCGTGCTCACCAGCAATGCAGCGCGCGAGATCTCCGATGCTCTCAAGCGCCGCTGTCTCCATCTCCACATCGATTTTCCGCCCAGCGAGCAGGAATTGGCCATCGTAAAGCTCAAAATCCCCGGACTTGCCGAGGCGCTCGCGCAGGCGGTCGTCGGGTTGGTGCAGAAGGTGCGCCGCCTCGACCTCAAGAAGGCGCCCAGCATCAGCGAGACTCTGGACTGGGCACGAGCACTCACCATCCTCAACGTGGAAACGCTCGGCGATGCGGTGGTCCAGGATACCCTGAACACGATCTTCAAGTACGAGGGTGACCTCCGCCGCGCGCAGGCCGAATTGCGCGACTTCGTGGCCCGGCAGACGCCCGCGGGATCCCCTGGGGGGGAGCCGCCTCCCAGCCAGAGCCCGCTCCACTGAACTCCCGGATTCGGGACGGCGCCGATGGAAGCACGGATCGTCGAGTTCTCGGGCCTGCTCCGGCACCACGGGCTGCGGGTTTCGACGGCTGAAATGCTCGACGCCATCGCGGCACTCGTCCACACGGGAGTCGAGGAACGCACCGTGGTGCGGGACGTCCTGCGCGCGACCTGCGTCAAGCGGACGACGGACATACCGCTCTTCGACGAACTCTTCGAACTCTACTTCTCGGCGCTGGGCAACGCCCTGCACGAGGTTGCGGACAAGGGCGAAGCAGGCGCGGCGAGTGCGGCCGACCTCCAGAATCTGCTCGAGCGCGTCACGAAGATGCTCGCCGGGCGCGAGATCTCGGAGATCGCCCGTGCCCTCCTGATGGCCGACGAAGGCACCCTCGAGCGCCGCCTGCGCGAGGCCATGGAACGCACGACGGGCGAGGGGCGAGCAGAAGGGCGCGGTTTCGCCGAGGGGCGCTTCGCACATGCGCTCGGTGACCAACTCGATCTTGCCGGCATCCGCAGCGAGATCGACGCTCTGGCCGACGCGCTGGCAGCCGACGGCGCCTCGCCCGACGATCTCGAGGCCCTGCGCGAGTGGGCCGCCCAGCGCCTCGCCGACCTCGCCGAGACGATCAAGCGCGCCGCCCGAATCGAGGGTGGGCGCGAGAAGCCGCGCGCACGCGACGAAGCCCAGCTCGGGGAGCTTGGCGAAAAGAGCTTCTACTACCTCAGCGAGGACGAGATGCGCCGCATGAACGACGCGGTCAAGCGCCTCGCCGAGCGCCTGCACAGTGTCGTCGCAGTACGCCGCCACACCACCCGGCGTGGCCGCCTCGACCTACACCGCACCCTCCGCCACAACGCGCGCTACGGCGGAGTCCCCTTCGACGTCCATTTCGACCGCCGCCGCCGGCACCGGCCCCGGATCGTCGTGCTCTGCGATGTCTCGGATTCGGTACGCAACGTCTCACGCTTCATGCTTCAGTTCGTGTACTCGCTGCAGGATCTCTACTCGCGGGTCCGGAGCTTCATCTTCGTCTCGGAGGTCGGCGAGGTGACTCGCCTCTTCGAGGAACACGAGGCAGGCGAGGCTCTTGACCTGGCGCTACGCGGCAATGTCGTGAACGTCTTCGCCCACTCGGACTTCGGTCGCGCCTTCAAATCGTTCCACCGCGACCACCTGGGCTCGATCGACCGCCGGACGACGGTGATCCTGCTGGGTGACGCCCGAAACAACTACAACCTGCCGCACGAGTGGGTCCTGGCTGACGTCCGGATCCGCGCGAAACAGGTGATCTGGCTCAACCCCGAGAGCCGGGCCACCTGGGGCTTCGGCGACAGCGAAATGGACCGCTACGCGCCGCACTGCGACGCCGTGGCGGAGTGCCGCAATCTGAACCAGCTCTACCGGGTCGTGGACCGACTGCTGACCCGGGACCTCGGTGGCCTGCATTGACCCGTCCTGCGAGTGGGGCTATCGCGGAGGCATGGCGGACACCGATTCCGTCGCAATGCTCATCGCCGGCGTGGCGCTGGACCCCGTGACTCGCTCGCCGATCGTCGTGCTGCGCGACGAAGACGGGAAGCTCCATCTTCCCATATGGATTGGACTCCTCGAGGCCACGGCGATCGCCTCGCAGCTCGAAGGTGTGAAGCCAACGCGACCGATGACCCACGACCTGCTCCTCGACGCGATCGCCGCACTCGGCGCGGGAGTCCAGAGCATCGAAGTCTCGCGACTCGACGAGGGCACGTTCTTCGCCGAGATTCAGATCCTGCGCGGTAACGAGATCCTGACGCTGGACGCGCGCCCAAGCGACGCGATCGGGCTCGCGCTGCGCGCCGGATGCCCCATCCGGGTCGCGCGTAGCGTGCTCGATGCCGCAGCTCCGGTTTCCGACGAGAATGCCTCGGAAGAGGAGCGCGATCTCTCGTCGATCTCGCGCGAGAAGTGGCGCGAGATCCTCGAGAAGATGTCACCCGATGATTTCAAGTACAAGATGTAGAGGAGCACCCACGACGTGAGTGAGCACCAGGGCAAGATCGATCGCAAACTGCTGAAACGGCCGGACGAATTCGTTTCGTTTGTCAATCATGGAACGAAGTGGGCCCGCGAGAACCCGCAGACTGCGCTCGGTGTGGGCGTGGCGCTGGCCGTGGTGGTCGTCCTGAGCGGGTTCGGCGGATGGTGGATCCAGCGCCGCGATGCCCGTAGTGGTGCTGAATTCTATGCCGCGATCGAGCTCTTCGACCGCCAGCAGTGGGACGAGGCGCGCGAGGGCTTCGAGCTCCTCGCGGGCGACTTCGGTTCCACCACCTACGGCCATCTGGGCAAGCTCTACGTCGGCCGCTCGGCGCTCGGTGCGGGCGAGAATACGCAGGCTACCACGGCGTTCGAATCCTATCTCGAGGGTGGCGCTCTCACGCCAGCGGTAGCGCAGCTCACCCGGCTCGATCTCGGCCTGGCGCTGGCGGCTGCGGGCGAGACCGATCGCGCGCGTGGCGTCCTCGAGAGCATCGCGCAGGAGAAAGGTCCGGCCCAGCCTGAAGCCCAGCTGGCGCTGGCCCGGTTCGCGGACATGAACGGGCCGCCGGATGCGGCGCTGAAGGCCTACGCGGCCTATCTCGAGGCCCGGCCGCAAGGCCCCGCGCGCGCCCTGGTCCGCGCCCGTATCTTTGCTCTTGGTGGCACCTTGCCGCAGCCGCCGATGCCACAGATGCCGCAGATGCCCGGAGCGTCGAACATCCACATCGAAGAAGGCTGAGCCCAGCGCAGAGTCGTCTCGGGTTCTCAACGGCACGGTGCCGCTGCCGCGTGGAGCAGCCGAATCGTGCCGACGCCAGCGGCGCCTCGGCTCGGATTCCGATGGGCGCGGCACCACTGCCGCCGACGCGCCCGTCGGCGGGGCTGCGTCGCCCGAGGTCGCCCTCCGAGCACCACTCAGGCTTGATCCGGGCTCGTTTCGATGTCCGATAAGATAGATTATGACAACTTAGTGCGAGTGGAACCGGCCGGACCAAGGCGCTGCTCCCTGCCTGGCCTTGCCCGACCCTGCCGCCTCCGTGCCACAGGCAGGCTCTCGGCCCTCGTTCCGGAGTTCCGTGTGCTCGGTTCGTCAGGCCGAGGGCGCGCAGGTCCTCCTGTCGGCCGAGAGGTCGCGACGCGTCGGCGTTCCCCAAATCGGAGCCGCGCAATCCTCAACGTAGTCGCGCCTGCCGCTGGGAGGTTCCGCCTGCAAGCTCGCGCGCAGCGCGTTCAGGAATCGCCGGCCGTAGCCACCCCGCTGGCAGAGTATTCCTGACGCTCTCGACCTCCGCGCAGCGCGTTCAGGAATCGCCGGCCGTAGCCACGGGGACCGAAACGACTTCACCGGGCGGCGCGCCTGCAGCGTCGACTTCCGCCGGACGGCAACGCTGCAGAGCCGCGCGCACGCGACGATCTTCCGGGGCGAGCTCGAGCGCTCGTTCCAGGTACCGGCGCGCCTGCAATCGACGACCGTCATGCAGCTCGAGTTCGCCGAGCAACGTGAGCACGCCCACATCGTCTGGAGCGATCTCACGGGCCCGTACGAGGCAGTCACGCGCCTCGCTTCGCTCGCGTCGGCGATGATGGATCCGCCCCACGAGTTTCAGGAGTTCCGCATCGAGCGGCAGCAGGCGCCGGGCCTCCTCGAGGTGGCTGAGTGCGCCCCGCTCCCGGCCAGCCGCAAGCATTCGGCGGCCGATCTCAAGCATGTTCTGTCGCTCCACCGGAAAACCGGGCGTCTCGCAGTCTACCTCGAGCACATCACCGGCGACCTCGACCCGGACCAGACGAACCGGCGCGCCGAGATAGCGGCGGATCGCGCCGAGGGCCGCCTCGCCCGCGAGATCGCCGAGGAAGACTCGCGCCAGCGGGTCGCAGGTATGATCCTCACGGTGGATCCGAATGGCAACGGCCTGCTTCATACACGCTCGAGCGGGTCGAAAAGCTTGCGGTACTCGTCGAAGGCAAAACGATCGGTCATGCCGGCGATGTAGTCCGCAATCACCCGCGCCGTCTGTTCCCCGGCGTCGATCTGCCGGACGACGTGGGCCGGCATCTGTCGGGGTTCCTCGAGATAGGTCTCGAAGAGAGCCGTGATCACCGTCTTGGCCTTCATCCCCATCCGGGTGACGCGCACATGGGTATAGAGGTGCTGCATCAAGAGTGCCTTCAGAGTCTGCACCTGCGACTCCATCCCGGCGCCGTAGCCGGTCAGTCGCGGCTTCACCGCGCGCACGCCGGCAAGGTCCTGTATCCCCTCCTCCAGGAGCCGGCGTTCGGTCTCTCCGATCACCGCCAGGACCAGCGCGTCGATCACCCGACGGACCGCCTGATAGCGCAGGATCGAGAACGAAGCTCCGGCGCCATCCGCGCGGGCCTGGGCCATGCCCTCGCGCCACAGGGGCAGTTCTTCCAGAACCGCCGGGTCAAGCATCCCGGATTGGATACCATCGTCGATGTCGTGGCAGTTGTAGGCGATCTCATCGGCGAGATCCGCAATCTGCGCCTCCAGCGGTGGGGCCGTCGTCGGATCGAAAGCCCGGACCAGAGGGCGATCGTAGTCGCTGGAATGCTTGGCGATCCCCTCTCTCACCTCCCAGCTCAGGTTGAGGCCGGGAAAGCGCGGATAGCGCTCCTCGAGCCATTCAACGATGCGCAAGCTCTGCGCGTTGTGCTCGAAACCTCCAAAGGAACGCATCAGGCCGTCGAGCACACGCTCGCCTGCGTGGCCGAAGGGCGTGTGGCCGAGATCGTGCGCCAGAACGACGGCCTCGGCGTAGTCCTCGTTCAAGCGCAATGCGCGCGCGATCGTCCGCGTGATCTGAGCCGCCTCCATCGTGTGGGTCAGCCGGGTTCGGTAGTAGTCACCTTCGTGATTGACGAAAACCTGCGTCTTGTACTCCAGACGCCGGAACGCCGTCGAATGGATGACGCGATCCCGGTCGCGCTGGAAAGCGGTGCGCAGGCGATGCTCGGCCTCGGGATAGGCGCGCCCCAGCGAAGCGCGACTATGGGCAGCCCACGGCGCCAGCAGGATGTCCTCGCGCTGCTCGAGGTCCTCGCGCGTCACAACCGGGTCTCTCCCGTGCTCGCGAACGACTCGCCGCTACCGCCGGCCCGGGGGCTCACGGTCGGCCCCTCTCGGGCATCGGCACGGCCGAGCCACCTCCGCCGCTCAGGGGAATACGATCGGAGTCGCCGATCCGACGGACCCGGCCGCTCATGATCATGAGGAGCATCCACGCGCCGAAGAGCGCGAGGATCACCCGCAGGAGCCACTGAATCCAACTGGTCTTCCGCGCTTCCGGCGCTCGCTCCGACATGAGGTTCTTCCTCTCGATCCGCTCGTGCGGACGTCACTCGCCTCGCCGCCTGTCTCCGGCGATCGACTGCCCCCGGCGCGGATCGAACGCGCGACCCCAGGATTAGGAATCCTGTGCTCTATCCAACTGAGCTACGGGGACCGACCTCTGGGATAGCCCACCCCGGCGGTGCGCGCGAATCTTACGGATCTTGCGCAATTGAGATATGCACGGCCCGCATGAACACCCGAACAAGGATCATATCCGTAGCGCTGTGGTGCTCCACCTTCGTGCTCGCCGGGCGGGCCGTGCCGCTGGCCCACGCTGCCCCGGCCGCTGCGCCCGAGCCCCGAACCCTGTCCTCTGGCGACGTCGAGTTGGCCCTGCCGCTCGGCCTCCAAGCGGACGCGGCTTTCATCCCCAAGGACAATCCCCTGTCCAAGGCCAAGATCGAACTCGGCCGCATGCTCTACTTCGATGGCCGCCTTTCCGCCGATGGCAACGTGCCGTGTGCCGGATGCCACAACCCCTATCACGGCTATGCCGATCCCGAGGCGTTCTCGCCCGGCGTCGGCTTCAAGCGCGGCGGCCGCAATAGCCCGACCGTGACCAATCGGCTGTTCTCGGCCGAGCAGTTCTGGGACGGCCGCGCCGCCGATCTCGAGGCCCAGGCGCACGGCCCGGTCACCAACCCGGTCGAGATGGCGCTGCCCTCGCACGACGTCGCCGTGAGCCGCATCGCCACCGTCAAGGGCTACCCGCCGCTCTTCGAGAAAGCCTTCGGCGACCCGAAGGTGACGATGGCGCGCATCGCGCAGGCGATCGCCAGCTTCGAGCGCACGGTCCTCTCGGGTGACAGCGCCTGGGACCGCTGGCAGGCCGGCGACAAGCAGGCTCTCAGCCCACAGCAGATTCGCGGCTTCGATCTCTTCCGTGGCAAGGCCACCTGCGAGACCTGCCACGTCTCGTTCAACTTCAGCGACGAGGGTTATCACAATCTCGGCGTCGGCTGGGACGCGGCAACCGGGACGATGAAAGACAAGGGCCGCGCGGACGTGACCAAGGCGGCGCGTGACGAAGGCGCCTTCAAGACGCCGACCCTGCGCGACATCGTCCTGAGTGCGCCCTACATGCACGACGGTTCGGAGGCGACACTGGAAGAGGTCGTCCAGTTCTACGACCGGGGCGGCAATCCCAACCCCAACCTCGATCCCAAGATCAAGCCGCTCGGCCTGAGCGCGAGCGAGCAAGCCGATCTGGTGGCCTTCATGCAGGCACTGACCGGGCGCAATACCCAACCCCACCCGCTCGCGAGCCGCGATCTCCCCCGCTGAGGCGGGGCCAACGCCGAACTACTTCGCCGGCCGCGTGCTCCCCTGACCGGACCAGAAGAGCACGACCGGACCGGCGATGTAGATCGACGAATAGGTCCCGGTGATGAAGCCGACCAGCAGGGTGAAGGCAAAGGGCTGGAGGCCCTCGCCGCCGAGGAAGAAGAGCGCGACCAGCACGAAGAGTGCTGTCCCGGTCGTCAGCAGAGTACGCGACAGAGTCTCGTTGATGCTGCGGTTGATGACGGTAGCCAGATCGGTTCGGGGGTAGCGCTTCCGGTTCTCGCGCACGCGGTCCGACACAATGATCGTGTCATGTACGGAGAATCCGACGACGGTCAGAAGCCCGGCGAGGGTCGTCAGGTCGAAGGTGTACTGCGTCAGCATGAGGGCACCGGTCGCGATCATGACGTCGTGGATCAGAGCCACCACCGCGCCGAATCCAAAACTGGGTTCAAAGCGGAACGCGATGTAGATCCCCATGAAGAGGGTCGCGACGGCGACCGCCAGAAAGCCCTGCATACGGAGGCCTGCGCCGACCTTGGGGCCCACGCTCTCCACGCTCAGGATCTCGAAGCCGCTCTCCCCATGGTTGCTGCGCAGCAGGGTCTTCAAGGTCTCGCCGATCGAGTTCATCTCCTCGCCCTCGGTGATCTCGAAGCGCAAGAGGAACTCGCGACCCTTGTCGCCAAAATCCTGAACCGTGAGGTCACGCAGCTCGAGGTCGGCAAGCTCAGCCCGAAGGGCGGTCGCGCTGGTCGCCTGCTCGAAGCGGACGCGGATCGCGGTGCCACCGGTGAAGTCGACCCCGTAGTTGAGCGGGCGAGCGAAGAAGAGTGCGACGGCAAGGAGATTCAGGACCGTCGACAGGATGAGGAAGAAGTGACGCTTGCCGACGAAGTCGAGTTCGATGCCGTCAGGTAGAAGTGTCCGGAAAGGCCACTTCCCACCTGCTCCCGGAGTACCGTTCCCGGTCGGAGCGCCTCTGTCGCTGGCTTGTGCCATGTCCTTGAGCGGAGAGTGCGCTCCGCAGCCTTGCCGTAGCAGCTGACCGAACAAGCGACAACGACGCGACCCTCCCGAGCGTGATGCGGATGCCTCTGGAGGTCACCGGCCTACATCTCGCGGCGGCCCTCGAGCGACTTGGTGAGGGTCAGCACGTCGGTGTACTCGACGTCGCCCCCCATGGGCAGTCCGCGGGCGATGCGCGTGACCCGGACACCCGTCGGCTTGAGCTGCTGAGCCAGGTAGAGTGCGGTGGCCTCGCCCTCGGCCGTCGGGTTCGTCGCCAGGATGATCTCGCCCACCCCGCCCCGGCGCGCCCGTTCGACCAGCTCGCCGCAACGGAGTTGGTCGGGGCCCACACCCTCGAGCGGAGCAAGCGTCCCGCCGAGGACGTGGTAGCGACCGCGGTACTCCTGGGCACGCTCGAAGGCGATCATATCCGCCGGTTCCTCGACAACGCAGATCTCGTCGGCGCGGCGGCGTGGATCGCGACAGACGCGACAGGGATCCTGCTCGGTCAGGCCGAAGCAGACCGAGCACAAGCGGCTCTGTTCCTTCACGCCAAGCAACGCCTCAGCCAGGCTGGCGGCGTACGAAGCGTCGGCACGCAGGACGAAGAACGCCAGCCGGAGCGCCGACTTCTCGCCGATCCCGGGAAGTCGCTTGAGCGCGTCGAGAAGACGCTCCATCGAGGGTGTCAGCCCGTTCTCCGTCACTATGTCGCGCTCAGCCGAACCCCGGCAGCTTGAGCCCCCCCGTGAGCCGGCCGATCTCCTCGGCCATCATCGCCTGGGCCCGCCGGATCCCCTCGTTGACGGCGGCGAGCACCAGATCGCGCACGAGCCCGGCATCGCCAGCCGCGAGGACCTCTTTCTCGATGCGCAGATCGACCAGTTCGAGCCGGCCGTTCACGACGGCCCGGACCATGCCGCCGCCGGCGGAGGCTTCGACCGTCCGGGCGCCCGCCTCAGCCTGCACGGTCTGGAGGCGTTCCTGCATCTCCTTGGCTCGCGCAAGGAGTCCCCCCAGCACGCCGCTCTCCGGTCCGTCGCCCATGGCCGAAAACCTAGCCTTCGCGGCGCGTGCGGGGAAGAACCGCCTCGATGTGTCCGGCGAGCACTTCGACACTGAGCTTGACCACGGGATCCTCACGCGCGGCACGATCGAGATCCTGTGCCGCGCCGCCCGGCTGCCGGTTCTCGTCAGCGACGGCCACAAACCGGAACGGGCGTCCGAACTCCTCCCGAATCGCGGCCTCGATCTCTGCCACGACCGCGGCCTCGCCGAGCGCCGCTGCCGCTTCCGGCCCGGTCACGAGGATGCGCATGTCGCCGCGCGCTTCGTCGATCTCGAGCAGACGACTGAACGAGAGCCGGAAGAACCGAGCGGCGCTGCGGCCGGTCAAGCTCGCCACCAGGCGCTTCCAGCGCGCCTCACCCGGCGCTCCGGCAGCCGAACCGCCATCCACCTTCCCCGCCGCGAGAGGTTTCGCCGGGGCCATCTCGGACGCTGCCGCAGTACCGCTGCCGGTCGATCGACCCGGCGGCGAACGACGCCCTCCGGCAACGTTCATGTCCGCAACGGGCGGCGTAGCGGCGACACTCGGGGCTCCCGGTAGCGACTCGGCGCTGCGTGGCCCCTGCGCCCCGGACTCGACCGGTCGAGCCGAAGCCGAGGGCCCGCGTCCCGAACTCGCCGGCGCCGATGCGGTCGTTCCGCCCGTGCGTGGCACTGCACTTCCCGGTCTGCCGCCGCCCTGGGGGCCGGCCCCCGGGCTACCTGACGGACGGCCGTCGCCGAGCGCCTCCAGACGCGCGAGGATGTCGTCGAGAGGTCGGATCTCGGGCAGAAGGGCCAGATCGATCAAGGCCAGCTCAAGGACCATTTGCGGGCTGCTGCTCCGTGCGATCTCATCGCTTGCCGAGAGCAGGACGCGGAACATGCGCCGGGCATCCTCGAAGGAAACCTCCGCTGCGAGCTTCTCGGCGCACGTGATCTCACCCTCGCTCAGATCCTCGAGCAGAGCCCTTCCGCCGACGGCCAACAACGACACGTGCCGCGCCTGACGGGCGAGCTCCTGCGTCAGCCGCGGCAGATCCGCCCCACCGCGCACGGCCTCGTCGAGCAGTCGCAAGGCCCCGGCCGCATCCCCGGCCTTGGCACTCGCCAGCATCGCCGTCGCCAGTTCGGCGTCGGGAAGACCCAGCGCGCCGCGAACGTCCGTCGCACGAAGCGGCCCCTCGCCCCAGGCCAGAGCCTGCTCCAGCAGAGAGGTGGCATCGCGCAAACTTCCGCCCGCCTCGCGCGCGACCATGGCCAGAGCCTCGGGCTCGGCCTCCCTGCCCTCGCCGGCCACCAGCCCCGCGAGCGCCTCGGCGACCGTTGCCGTGGCGACGGCGCGGAAGTCGTAACGCTGGCAACGGGAGAGAATCGTGGCACTCAGCTTGTGCGCGGCCGTCGTTGCCAGAATAAACTTCGCGTGCGGCGGCGGCTCCTCGAGCGTCTTCCGGCAGGCCTCGCCCGCTTGCCGCGAGAGGCCATGGGCTTCGTCGATGATGTAGATCCGGAAGCGGCTCGAAGCCGGCTGGTACTTCACCGTCTCGAGCAGCTCGCGCGCCGCGTCGATGCCGGTCTGCGACGCCGCGTCCACTTCGAGGACGTCGAGGGAGCGCCCTTCGGCGACTTCGCGGCAGGGCCGGCACTCGCCACACGGATTCGGCGTCGGACCGCGCTCGCAGTTCAACGCGCGCGCCAGAATCCTAGCCGTCGTCGTCTTGCCGACGCCCCGGATGCCGCTGAAGACAAAAGCGTGGGCAACCCGGCCGGACTCCAGCGCTCGGATGAGGGGGCGGGTCACGTGTTCCTGCCCGATCACCTCCTCGAAGCCGCGCGGCCGACGGCGGCGAGCGAGCACTTCGTAGGGGGCGGCCGGGGGGGCCGGATCCGGATTTATGGTCTTGCTACGCGCCATGACGGGCAGGTCAGTGATAGCTAGGCACCCCTGCGGCACAGCGAAGACATCGTTGCCGGTGCTCCCTTCCGGGCCTGGCGGGGTTCGCGAGCTTCACTTGCGCAGGACCTAGCTATCACTGACCTGCCTGTTGGCAAATGCTCTAGCCCCGAGCCGAAGGCCCCGCAATCAGATCTCGGGGACACCCGCCGGCCGTGCGCGCAGCACCGTCGCCAGCCGCACCAGGTACGCCGTGCCCGACCAGAGAGCCAGGGCCGTGGCGTACCAGAGGAAGACCAGCCCCGCGGCATGGAAGTCGAGCGGGCCCAGTCGATAGTGCGCCAGCAGCGGAACGAGAGCGACGATCTCGAAGATCATCTTGGCCTTGCCGAGCGCCTCCGCCCCGATCACCAGCCCCTCGTCGCTGGCAATCGCCCGGAGCGTCGTGACCCCAACCTCGCGGGCCGCCAACAGGGCCACGATCCACGCCGGTGCACGGGCTGCGCCGGGTGTTGCGCAGAGCATGATCAGGACCGAGAGCACCAGCACCTTGTCCGCCAGCGGATCGAGGAACTTGCCCACGTTGCTCACCGTCCCGCGGCGCCGCGCCAGCTCACCATCCAGCCAATCACTGAGACAGGCCACGAAGAAGAGCGCGCACGCAAGCCCGGAGCGGAGCGGCGTCGGGTCGGCGAGCAGCCACACCAGGATGGGTGCCGCGGCGATCCGCGAGAGCGTCAGCAGATTCGGCAGATCGAGAACATCGAACGGGCGACGAGGCACGCGTCAACCTCCGGCCGCACGCGCGGCGAGCTGGCCGCGCAAAAATTCCTGGCGGAAGAGGAAGACCTGGTCCACGTAAGCCCGGGTCTCCGCGAAGGGCGGCACGTCACCGTGGCGCTCGACCGCGCCGGGACCCGCGTTGTAGGCAGCCACCGCGCGCCGGACATCGCCGGAGAAGCGCTCGAGCATACGACTCAAGTAGTTCACGCCGCCCTCGATGTTCTGCTCGACGAGGAACGGATCGGCGATCCCCATTTCGGCCGCGGTCTCCGGCATCAGCTGCATCACGCCAAGTGCCCCGGCGCTCGACACGGCCCAGGGATCGAAATTCGACTCGGCACGAGCGACGGCATGGACCAGCGCGCGGTCGACGCCATGGCGCCGTGCCGCCCGATCGAGCAGATCGTCGATCCCGAGCGGAGCCCGCCTGGGCCGGAAACTCGTGTGCTGCACCAGCCCGCGTCCCCCTCGCGGTGTCCAGAGGACACGTTCGACGCTGGTGCGGGAGAAGCGCGTTGGACGGAAGCGCACGTCGGCTGGAGCATTGGTGAAGTGCAGGACTCCGCTTCGATCGCGGTAGGAATAGACCTCGCTCGCAGCCGCAGTCACGACCCCCGGAAGGAGCCCACTCAGCAGAGCCAGTGCCAGCAGCCGGACCATGCCTCTACCCCTTGCCACGACGCCATCCCCGTCCATAAACGAAGAGCCTCCCCCGGGTGTCCCCGGAGCGCCCGCACAGGAGAACCGATGTGCGGCCGCATGGCAAGGCCTGCGGGGGAGAGAGGGCACTCGCGACGTGAGGATCGACTTCGACTTCCTGGTGATCGGCAGCGGCATCGCCGGGCTCAACTTCGCCCTGAGCGCCGCCGGCCGCGGCGCTCGCGTCGCGGTGGTCACCAAGACGGCCCTGCCCGAGGGCTCCAGCCGATACGCACAAGGAGGCGTCGCCTCGGTCTGGAGCCCCGAGGATTCCTTCGACGCCCACGCCGCCGACACCGACGGGGCCGGCGGCGGTCTCTGCCACCGCGATGTGGTCGACCTCGTCGTGCGGGAAGGCCCCGAGCGCATTCGCGAGCTGATCGAACTCGGCGCTCACTTCACCCTGCGCGAGGATGCCGCGAGCGCCTTCGATGTCGAGCTTGGCCTCGAGGGGGGCCATTCGCGCCGCCGCATCATCCACGCGGTGGATGCGACCGGGTCCGAAATGATGCGCGCCCTCCTCGAAGCCGCGACCGCCACACCGAATATCGCCCTGTTCGAGGGCGCCTTTGCCATCGATCTCATCACCTCAGCCAAGTTCGGCCTGCCCGGGCCCGACCGCTGCCTCGGAGCCTATGTGCAACGCGGCGGTGGCGTGGACGTCTTCGCCGCCCGCGCAACTCTGCTGGCGACCGGCGGCGCCGGCAAGGTCTACGTCTATACAAGTAACCCAGACGTCGCGACCGGCGACGGGATCGCGATGGCCTACCGCGCGGGCGCGCGGATCGGGAACATGGAGTTTATCCAGTTCCATCCGACCTGTCTCTTTCATCCGCACGCAAAGTCCTTCCTGATCAGCGAAACCGTGCGCGGCGAGGGTGCTCTGCTGCGCCGGCCCGACGGCTATCGCTTCATGCCCGATTACGACCCCCGCGCCGAGCTCGCGCCCCGCGACCGGGGTCGACGTCGAGCGTCCACGCGATGAGTGCGCCCGTCGCGGCGACGAAGCCCCACCCGAACACCGCGCACGCGGCGACGGC
>SXLG01000170.1 GCA_005777805.1 Pseudomonadota bacterium | reverse complement strand
TCGATCAGGGCGGGCTGCTGACGGATGCGATTCGCAAGACCCCGCAGGCCGTCGTCGTGCTCGACGAAATCGAGACAGCCCACCCCGACCTCTTCAATATCCTGCTGCAGGTGATGGACCACGCGAGCCTCACCGACAGCACGGGGCGCCAGGCCGACTTCCGCAACGCAATCCTGATCCTGACCACGAACGCCGGGGCGCGCGAGGTCTCGGCCCGTGCCATCGGCTTCTCGCACACGGCCACCGCAGGTTCGGCAAGCGCGGCGATCGAGCGCACGTTCAGCCCCGAGTTCCGCAACCGGCTCGACGCCATCGTCACTTTCGAGCCGCTCGGCCCGCAATCCATCGCGCGCGTGGTGCAGAAGAATCTCGGGGAACTGCGCGCCCAGCTCGCCGAGAAGGGCGTCGAGCTGGACCTCGACGAAGAGGCCCTGACCTGGCTCGCCGAGAAGGGTTTCGACCGGCTCTACGGAGCGCGGCCGATGGCGCGCCTGATCGAGCGTGAACTCAAGCGGCCCCTCGCCGACGCGATTCTCTTCGGCACGCTGGCCACCGGCGGCCGCGCCCGGGTATCGGTCCAGGCGGGGGCGCTGCACCTCGTCTTCGAGGCAGCCCCCGGCCCGTCCGCCACCCGCCCCCGCCGCAAGCGGGAGCGGTCTCTGCACGTCCCCTCTTGACCAGCGCCGCTCGCGAAGGCAGGCAGAGAGCACACGCCAGGAGGCACCCGATGGCTCAGACCAGCCGCCAATTCGAACTTCGCCAGCTCCTGAAGGCCTATCGCAAGGGCCTGATCTCCGACGAGCTCTTCGAGGAGCAACTGCGGGAGGTCGATGAGCGCGGCCCGCTCGCCGATGCCGACGAACCCCTCGCGGCTGCCGAGCCGGCCCGGGTCTGGACCTGCGGCAGCCGGCAGTTCGAGAGCGAGCACGCGATGCTCGTCCACTTCCTCGACGAGTTCCGCGCCGGCGAAGCTTTCGGAGCCGATGCCTTCGCCCTCTGGGCCGATGCAACTTCGGACCCGTGCCTACGCGGCGGCCTGCGCACGGTGTGCTGCCGCGAGGACGCACACTCACGCCTGCTGGCGGCAAGACTCGCTGAACTCGGCGCGACGCCGAAAGCCGAGCTGCCGGCCCATTTCCGCGAGGCGACCCGGACCCGCCTGCGCTCGCGCGAGATCGCCGACAGCGAGAAGGTGCGTGATTTTTTGGGTCGACTGCCCGAGGGCGACACCGCCCTGCGCCCGATCATGGATGTGCTCGAGCAGATCGAGCGCGACGTCGAGACCCGTGCCCTGCTCGAAGAGATGGTCGCCGACGAGGCCGCAACCATCCGCTGGTTCGAGGAGAGCGCGCTGCGGCTCGGGGTCACGCGCCAGGGCGCCACGACCGCGCCCAACGGTCACGCGAGTCCCGAGCCGGCGTGACGTCTCGCCGATGTCGCGCGTGAGGAGTTCCCCGCGGTGGTCCTGTCCCGGCGAGCCCCTCGTGCCGGCGTGACCTCTCGCTCCGGGTGCTGGCGGGACATGCCCTGCGGATGCGCCGGCGGACCTCTCCTCTCCGGCTAGCGCACATGGCATGGACTCGACGCGGAGCACGGGGGCGCACTGGAGGCACAGGCTCCCGGCTAGACGAGGCACCCCGGATTGAGAATGCCCCTGGGGTCGAGCGTGGCTTTGAGCGCGCGCAAGGTTTCGATGCCGGTCGCGCCAAGTTCGCGCGGCAGCCACTCGCGCCGCACGCGGCCGATGCCGTGGTGGTGGGCGATGCTGGCGCCGCAGGCGAGCGTCGCTTCCATCGTGGCGGCCCAGGCCGCGCGGTAGATCCGTTCCTGCTCGACGGGGTCGGTCGCCTGACCGACGAACGTGAAATATATATTTACGCCACTCGAGTAGGCGTGCGAGGTATGCCCGCTCGCCTGCAACATGCCCGGCACCTCCCCCATGGCGGCGGTCGCGCGTTCGTGGAGCGCACGCACGTTGCGCCACGTCGCCGAGACCTCGATCGTGTCCACCACCAGGCCCGCGGCCAGCAGATCATCCCACGACGGAACGTGATTGCGTCGCCCCATCCAGTGATCGAGCGGCTCGCGGCCGAGGTTGGTGCCGCCGTGCGCAAGGCACGCCGCCAGTGCCGCCTCGATCTCGAGTTCGAGCGATTGCCGCATGTTCTCGCGGCCCTCGCTCAGGACGAGCAGGAGATGCGCCGGCTCGGGGAACCACGGCGCGAAATTGCGTTGCGCTTCGATCGGATCGTAGAGACGCAGCACGGCGGGACGGTAGCCGCCCTGCAGCAGCTCGCGGGTCACCTCGAGTCCGGCCTCCCAGCTCGGGAGCCGCATGGCGAATCCCTTGTTCCAGTCGGGCCGGGGCCAGAGCGCCAGTTCGATTCCGGTGATGACGCCGAGCGTGCCCTCGCTGCCGAGGAAGATCTGCTTCAGATCCGGTCCCGTCGCCGAGCGCGGGGTCGTCCCGCAGCGCAGCACGCGCCCGCCGGCCAGGACCACTTCGAGGCCGATCACCATGTTCTCGATGTTGCCGTAGCGGGTGGACAACTGGCCCGAAGCCCGGGTCGCGACCCAGCCCCCGACCGACGACACGGCGATCGATTGCGGGAAGTGCCCGAGCGTCAAGCCACGACCCTGGAGGTCCGCCTCGAGGTCGCTGCCGCGCACGCCCGGCTCGACGCGGGCGATCAGGGACTCGTCATCCACGCTCACGATCGCATTCATCTCGCCGAGATCGAGGACCAGCGCGTCGCGCCCCGGCAGCACCCCACCGCACACGCCAGAGCCGAGCCCCCACGGCACCAGCGCCGTGCCGTCGTGGTCCGCCTGACGCAGAATGCACACGACCTCGTCGGTCGAGCGCGGGCGGACCACGGCCGCAGGTGGGAGCGCCGGGGTTGGGCCACGGTCGAGCACCGCCTGCAGCCCCCAGTAGTCGTGCCGGCGCGCGGCGAGACTCTCGGCGTCGCGCACCACGCGCCCCGCCGGCAGTTCTGCCTCCAGCGCTGCGATCGTCTTCAGGACTGCGTTCGCCATGCCACATCCTCCGCGACGCGCGTGCGATGGGTCGCCATCTCGCGCGCGATTCGTTCGTCGTTCCAGCCCAGCCGCCGCCCGAGCTGGGCCGCCACCTGTTCGAGCTGTGTCAAACCATTGTCAGTGGCAAAGATATTGGCCCGGATGCGCCGCTCCATGACGTCGGCAACCGTGAGCGCGCACTCCGAATCGAGACACGCATCGAGCTCGGTCGCATCGAGTGTGGTGCGCGCCATCGGCACGGGCTCGTCGGTGCCGGCCAGCGGTTCCTTGTGGGTACGGCAGGGGCTCTTGCGCGCCGCAAGGTACCCCTCGACGTCGTCGACCACCCGCTCGGCCATCGAGCGGTAGGTCGTGAGCTTGCCGCCACCGATCGAGAAGAAGCCGGGCTGCTCGACCAGCACCTCGTCACGACGCGAAATCTCCGAGGGTTTCTTGCCCTGCTCGGCGAGCAGGGGCCGCACGCCGGCCCAGGCTCCGGTGACGTCGTCCGGCCCGAGCGACACCGTCGGGAAGGTCCGCGTCGTTGCCTCGAGCAGGTAGTCGACGTCCTCCCGCGTGATGCCGGGCCGCTCGGCCGCCTGCGGGTAGAAGGTGTCTGTGGTGCCGATCCAGATCACCTCGTCGTGTGGCACGGCGAACACCATGCGGCGATCCGCAGCGCGCATCACGACGATCTGGTCGAGCGGCAGGCGCTCGCGTCGCACCACGAGATGAATGCCCTTGGTGAGCTGCATGCGCGACTGCCCCGCGCCGGCCAGTCCGCGTACCGCATCGACCCACGGGCCCGCCGCGTTGACGATGCAACGCGCCTCGATCTCATGCTCCCCGCCCGCTTCCACGTCGCGCACACGGACCCGGAAGCGCGGGGCAGCACTCGTGCCGCCCGGGGTCGTCACCGTCACGGGTGCCGGCAGCCCGATCCCGACCGCCGGCGCATGATTGACGCAGAGCGCGCCGTTGCGCCGGGCCGACTTCAGCGTCTCGAGGGTGAGTCGCGCATCGTCGGTGACGTATTCGGTGTAGACCACCGCTCCTTGCAGGCGCTCGCTGTCGAGCAGTGGAATGTGTTCGAGCGTATCGTCACGCCCCCAGCTCTCGTGCAGCTCGCTCTCCTCGATCGGCGCCATCTTCTCGAAGGCCCAGAGGCCGGCACGGAGCTTCAGCAGGCCGGCAGGGGTGCGCGCCCACACCGGCACCGCCATGCGTGCCGGCGCCACCAGATGCGGTGCAATGCGGCGCAGGCGATGACGCTCGCGGGCCGACTCCCGCACCAGCGCGACATCGCCCTGCTCGAGGTAGCGCTGCCCGCCGTGAATCAGCTTGGACGAGCGGCTCGACGTGCCCGAGGCGAAATCCCCGCGCTCGACCAGACCGACGCGGATGCCGCGCAGGGCGGCGTCGCGCGCCACACCGGCCCCGGTGATGCCCCCACCCACCACGAGCAACTCGACGCCGCTCCGCGCCATCGCGTCGAGATCGGAACGCCGGGTCTCGGCGGAGAAGCGCGCGGGCGCATCCGGGGCGGCCCGATGGGTTGAAGTCTCGGCCGACATCGCCTCTCCGGAAGATCGCATCAGCCGTAGCCCTTCTTCTCGAGTTCGGCATCATCGAAGCCAAAGAAGTGGCCGACCTCGTGGATCACTGTCTTCCGGATCTCCCGGCGCAGGTGGTACTCGTCGCCAAAATCCTCGCAGAGCGGCCGCGCGTAGATGACGATCACGTCCGGCAGACCCCCGGATGAAATCTCGTATTCGCCAACGGGTAAACCCTGATAGAGGCCATAGAGCGTCTCGTCGTCGGGATCGACCCCCAGCTCGCGCAGTGTGGTGGCGTCAGGCTGGTCCTCGATCACGATCTCGACCCTCGCGAGATGTTGCTGGAACTCGCCGGGAATCGACTCGACCGCCTCGAGCACGAGTGCTGCGAAGCGCTCGCGCGTGATCCAATCCGCCGGTCCCTTGCGCCGCGCCACGACCGCCCCCTACCACGACGGGCGGAGCCGACAACCGACGCATTCTCGACACCCGATGAGCCCCGGTGGCAGGCACCGCGCGCCCGCAGCCATGAAAATGGCCACCTGTCATGGATCGCTGCCTTGGCGCGCGGTTTGCGACGAGCAGCAGTGTTCCCGCGTCGATGGGTGGTGGTGTGGTGGTGGCAGGGCGGCCGCGGGAACAGTCGCTTCGAGGTGACGGGAAGATGGCCCGTGGGGGGTCGTCGAGGACGTGGGGGGTGCAGACGCCGTCTTCCCGTCACCTACGCACGCGCCGCGACCCACGCGGGGCAGTACCCGTGGCCAAGCGTGGCGCCCCTTACCCGTCCTTTCGCGCGCCGCGCGACCACACCGGACGCGTGGGAGCGCCGCCTGGGTGCGGAAGCCGCAGGTGTATGCCCCCGTCCAGTAGGGGATTCTACGGAGCACTCCCCATCTGACCCCGGAACCTCCCCGCGCCGAGTTCCGGTCTCACGGGCCGATGTTTACTGGCTGATGCCCCTGCTCGGCGGCACGGCAACTCGCGGCGCTGGTCGCATGGGCGCCTCACGCATCGGTGCCACCGGCCCCATCGCGTCATCGACCTGCACGGCAGCCCGCGGCCCGGGCCGCTGTCGACGGTCCGCCGATTCCGAAGGCAGGCTTTTGGCTCTACGCCTCGCCCGGGCGAGTGACGCGGGCTGCCAGCACCGCACCCAGTGCCAGGATCACGCCGGCAAGCACAAAGGGCAAGCCGGCCAGACCGAGTCGCGTGAGCGGGCCGCCGACGGCCGCGCCGAACGCACCGGTGAAGAGCGGGGGGCCGATGATGCCGGCGACGCCCTGGACGGCCGCGATCAGACCCTGGAGGCGACCCTGCTCGTCGGGCCCCACCCGCCGGCTGAGCAGACCCTGGGTCGCTGGGTTCGCGATCCCCCAGAGCGCGATCAGCGGAATGGCCGCGCAAAAGAGCGGCGTCGTCGCTGCGAGTCCGGTCAAGGCAAAACCCACCACGCCGAAGGCGAGGCCGAGCAGAAGACTGCCGCGCTCACCCAGGCGATTGACGAAACTGCGGGTCAAGCCGGCCTGTACCAACGCAGCCGATATGCCCATCACGGCGAGCGCCCCACCCATCATGGCGACATCCCATCCGAAGCGGTGTTGCGCGTAGAGCACAAAGGTACTCGGCAGTGCGTCGTGTGCCACCCGCGACAGGAAAACGACCCCGACCAGCCCGAACACGGCGCCATGCGCGCGCAGGAAGCGCAGTCCGGCGAGCGGGTTGGCGCGCCTCAGATCGACCCGCGAGCGGTTCTCCACGGCGAGCGATTCGGGCAGCACGAACGCTCCGTAGAGCGCATTGAGCAGGCAGAGGACGGCCGCGGTCAGAAAGGGCAGGCGCGGGTGAATTGCCCCCAGGACTCCGCCAACCGCGGGGCCGAGCACGAAGCCGAGCCCGAAGGCAGCGCCAATCCAGCCAAAGGCCGCTGCCCGTTTCTCGGGCGGTGTGACGTCGGCGATGTAAGCGCTCGGTGCGCTCACCGTCGCCGCACAGATCCCCGCGAGAACGCGCCCGAGAAAGAGCCAGCCCACCGAGGGCGCCCACGCCATCAGCAGGTAGTCGAGCCCGAAGGCGATGTTCGAGGCGATGATCACCGGACGACGGCCAAGGCGGTCGGAGAGCAGCCCGAGCACCGGTGCGAACAGAAACTGCATCGTCGCGAAGGTCGCGCCAAAAGTGCCGACGAGCGCAGCCGCCCGAACGCTATCGCCGCCCTCGAAGCCCAGCACCAGCATCGGCAGCACCGGCACGATGATCCCGACCGCCAGCATGTCAAGCACTAGCGAGACGAGAACAAAGGCAAGCGCGGCGCGACGGGGAGGCATGGGGCGGTGCGTTGCTACTTTCCCGAGTGCTGCCGAACAAGCAGCAACGACCGGGACACATGGACACGTCGCGCAGGACTTCCGCGCATCCCTCCGGCGCGCCTTACCCCGCCGCGGTGGCCGCGTTGCACGGATTCGTCGCGTCGGAACTTCCGCGCATCCCTCCGGCGCGCGCGCATCATCGCGGCTGCGGCCGCGCGGCGTGGATGCGCTGCACCGGGAGGTGCGCCGGCCCTTGGACGACGCGCGAGAGAGAGAGAGGCGTTCAGGCCGGCCGGTTGATGTGCCGCCGCCAGCGCTGCAGCGCCAGAAACTCCCGGCGCGAGGTCGGGCCGAAGGGTTCCTGGAACGCCCAGCGCCGTGCACCGAGCTCGCCGTCGAGCCGCGCTTTCGCCACCGTGAGGGGGTTGGACGCGATCTCGCACCGCTTCGCCTCGGGATCGATGCCGTAGAGCTTCGCCCCGTTCAAGCCGAAGATCTTGGCTTTACGTTCGGGGGTGAGCGCCGGATAGCCGTAGCGTTCCTGGAACTCCGTGGAAATCGTCAGACGGCGGAACGCCTCGATCTGCCGCTGCGGCGAACCGAACCAGACGCACTCCGAGCCCCAGAGCACGTTGTCCTCGCCGACGTACTTGAGCAGCTTGCCGATCAGGTGCTGCGCGCCAACGGCGTTACCCATCGCCAGTGCCCAGGCACTGCCCAACTCGGCATAGACGTTCTTGCCCTTGAGGCCGTGCTGGGCGACGGTCTGCACCAGGCGATCGACCGCCGGACCTGGGTTGGCCGGGTCGTAGGGCCCCTCGACGTGATTGGAGAGGTAGGCCGAGTGATAGATGACAAAGTTCACGTCCGGATAACGCGCCGCGATCGGCCCGACGTCCTTCGGATCGGTGTGCTCGTGATCGAAGCCGGCCAGCGGGAAGCCCTTGTGCGCACAGATCAGCGGCTCACCCAGCTCGCGGGCGCGCTCGATGAAGGGCACCGAGATCACTTCGTCGTCAAGCCACCAGCCCTGTCCCGTCGGCCCCCACGGCGGGTAGCACTTCCAGCCGTGGTTCCCGAGGTTCTCACGCACCTGCTGCATCATCTCGCTCTGCAGGTCCCAGCGGTCGTTGGGCGCCACCTGGCAGTGCTGCACCACACGCTGGCTACCGCCGGCGTGCTCGTTGAAGAAGTCGCGCCAATAAGCCATGCCTTCATTGCTATTGACGTTGCGGCAGAGCGTGCCGTCGTCACACATCGGTGAGGGCAAGCCGGAAAGGACGGCGACTGTCGTGTCGGAGTTGAGGAAGATCTGCTCGAGGTAGACCGCCGGACCGACGCACTTCCAGCGTTCGTCTCCGGTCGAACTGCAATTGTAGAAGGTGAGAAACTGCGCCAGGCTGTTGACAACCGCAAAGTTCTGATCGGGATGCCGCGTGCGCCAGGTCTCCTCGTCCTCGACGTGGTGGGTCTGGAGATCGAGAATGAATTCGTTGCCGGCGAGGAGTCCTCCCGCCTGGTCGCAGTCGATCGATCCCGGGGGGGGCACGTCGTAGCCGCCACCACTCCCACCGCAGCCCGAGGCCAGATTGATCGCCCAGAGCGACGCCGCCATGCCGGCCGCGCTGGCAAGAAACTCACGTCGATCGACGCCGAGCCGACGCGCGTGCTGGGCCGAGTCGCGCAGGATCGCCGCGCGCAGACGTGCCTCCGCCGCCGTCTGCTGGTGGTAGAATTCGCCGTTGGATTTGTCGCCGAGGAAGATCGGCGGCTCGAACGCCAGCTCGGGTGCGGTCTTGCTCCGGTTCGACAGCCAGGGGAATCGCCGCGTGCGCATTGCCATGCTTTCGGTCCTGCCGGGAGTGCGGCCGGAGTTCAAGCCCAAGCCGCCGATCCGGTCGCCGGGCACGTCCCAACGGACCGGTCGCCAGCACGAGAGTACGCCGGCCCATCGGACACCGACGTGCCCTCTCCACCCTCCGACGGAGAGAGCGCTGCCCGCAGGCGGACACAGCGCTTGCGGCCGGCCACGACCGGCGCGCCAATCGCGTCGACCGTCCCGCACCAAGCAGTGCCGACACAACACTTACCGACTGCGGCCACGACCGGCGCAGCACTCGGCCAGACACGGGCGCGGGCCGGGGCGCGGATCCTTGCCTCGGGCACGGAACCGGACCCGACCCACCACCCGACACGCTCATCAGCGCGCCCCGACGAGCGCGACTCGCGGCGCCCGGACCGCTCCGCCGCGACGCTCGCGACGAACACGCACCAGATCAGCCACCGCAGCGAGTGCCACTGCCGCCGCCGTGAAAACACCGGCGACCAGCAATCCCTCGATCGGAAAGGCGAGGCCGAGTTCAGGCACCAGGTTCGCGACCGGCACGGCCGTCAGGTTTTCGCCAACACCAAAGAATACTGCGTTCATGATTGCACCTCCGATCCCATGCCTGTTGCACGCGGGATGCCAGACCACCGATTTCACGGGTCGTCACAAAAACCCCGATGAATCGCGGGGGGGCCGACCACGCTCGTGCAAGGCCGGGCCAGTGGCGCCTGCTGCGCCATGCGGCAGATGCCTGGGGCGGCACGCCCGGCTGCATATCCGGGAAGACAGTCGGCTGCCGAGCGCCGCCGCCCTGTCCGGTCGAGCGTGCAGGTACGCCCAGCCCTCTTTCGCCCGCGGCTGGAAATCGTTGATTCTACGGGTGTCTTCGCGAATCGTCCGGATCACGCATGTGGCAAGGCTCTTGCGAAAGTGTCACCTTCGCATGGCTTCGCACGGGGCAAACGGACGATGACGGAACCCACCACCGAGGCGTGGCTGAGCGCCGGGATCCACCTCATGCCGACGCTCGTCTGGGCCGTTCTGGCCGAGCGCACCTTCCTTCTGCGCC
The DNA here is from genome assembly GCA_005777805.1 of Pseudomonadota bacterium. GTDB lineage: Bacteria > Desulfobacterota > Binatia > UBA12015 > UBA12015 > SXLG01. The sequence continues at coordinate 4,814 of SXLG01000170.1, read as the reverse complement.
GGCCCGGCCAGCCGCGCACCCGGCTCTACCTGCTGCTGCCCATCTTCTCCGGTGCGCTGGCCCTCCACTACCTCGACAGCGCGCTGGCCGCGCTGCTGCCGATGGGGGCCGACGGCCTGCCCTCGCCCGCCCTGTATCGGATCTCGGCCCTGCGCGACATCACCCTGCTGGTCGCGGTCACCACCGGCCGCCACATGCTGCGCTATTTTCCTTCGCGCGACGACCCGCCACAGCGGCTCTGGCTCGGGCTCACCTACGGCTCGGCGGTCGCGCTCGGCGTCGGCGCTTTCCTCACGCCGGTGAATCATTGGTTCACCTATCAGGTCACCTACGATGCCTACCTCGTCACTAGTTTAATATTGATGTTGCTCTACGCCGCGCGTGCGGCCCGCTTCGGCGGCTGGGGGCTGGCCGGGTTCTCGACCATCCGCACGGTTGACGTGGTGCTCTTCTCGGCGGGTCTGCTTGCGGCGTTGCTCTTTCTGCACCACCAGATCCTCGCCGGGCGCGTCCTCTGGCACCTGCCGCCGGGCTTCGCCGCAGCCAACGCACTGCTCGGCATTCTGATCGCGGTGCCGCTCGCACTCCGACTCCTCGGCGAGTTCAGGCGCGGTCTTGTCGTGATCGGCCTCACCACCGTGGGCGCGCTCGTGGTCTTCCTCGGCGGCAATGCGTTGGTCGACCGGATGCCGGCCGACGTACATGCTGCGGGGCGACTCGCGATTGTGCTGCTGGTGCTGCCGATCGTCGGCCCGGGCCGGCTTTGGCTGGCCGCGACCATCGGCCGGCTTGGCCTGTGGCGCAGTCGCGGACTCGAATCCCGCCTCCACGATCTGCTGCCCACGCTCTCGCCCGAACTCGGCACGGAGGAATGCAGCCGGCGCGCGCTGACGGCCTTCACCGATGCCATTCAACTCTCGGGCGCCGCCGTGCTGCTCGACGACGGCCCGACCGTGGCCCACGGCGCGGTCGAGGTTGATCAAATTCGCTCCGCCTGGCCTTGTCCCGCCACCGCGGCTCGCCTCTTCGGCAACGGGGTTGCGTCTCTCGAGATGCGCGAGCTGCCCGAGCAGATGCGCGAGCCGCTGCTCGCCGCACGCGTGATCGGTGTCTTCCCGGTCGTCAGCCCGCGGCGTCGTCTGGGTTGGCTCTTCCTCACCACGGGACCCCTCGGCGCGGTCGTCACCGACGAGGACACGCGCGCCATCACGTCCTTCGCCAATCAGCTCGCTCTCGTGCTCGATAGCGCCGATTTGCTCGGGCGCGTCGTGCGTGCCGAACGCTCGCTCGCGCAGGCCGAGAAGATGTCCGCGATCGGCGAACTCGCCGCGCGCATGGCGCACGAGATCCGCAACCCGATCACCGGCGCCCGCAGCCTGGTCCAGCTCGTCGCGCGCGACCCGGCCTCACCCGAGAACGTCGAGCATATCGGCATTGTCCTCGATGAACTCGGTCGCGTCGAGCGGCAAATCTCGGCACTGGTTCGCTTCGCGCGGCGCGAGGATCTATGCGTGACGGAGATCGACCTCGGAGCCGTCGTCCGACAGGCCGCGGACGCCTTCGCGCCGGCCTGCCGGGGCCGCGGGATCGAACTCGAGATCGACGCGCCCGACGGCATTCAGGCGCAGGCCGACCCCGAGAAGATCCGCCAGATCGTGCGCGATCTGCTCGAGAATGCCGCCGACGCCGTGTGCGGCTGCAGCGTGGATCGCCGCCACGTGCACCTGCGGGTCCGACACCACGACGGATGTGCCTGTCTCGACGTCAAGGACTCCGGTCCCGGCCTGCCGGAAGGCTGTACGACCCGCGTCTTCGATCCGTTCTTCTCGGGCAAGACCCGTGGCGCCGGCCTCGGTCTCGCCATCGTCAAGCGCGTTGTCGAGGCGCACGGCGGCAGGATCCACGCCTGCAACCACAGCACCGGTGGTGCCGAGTTCCGCGTCGAGCTGCCCGTGCCCACCGCCGGAGCCAGCGCCGCATGAGCGCTCTGACCCCGGTTCATCTCGCGATCGCAACCCTCGATTTCGCCGTCATGACCCTGTGGGGCGTCATGGCGCTCCAGCACGCGCGCGCTCTGGCGACGGGACGCGAGCGCGGGCCGATCTCACGGCTGCGGCCACCGCTCGGAGTGGCGCTGGTCGTGATCTACCTCACCGCCGGCCTCTTCGCGCTCTCACCGCTCGGCATCCACAGTCGCACGACGCGGCTCTCGATGCTGGTCTTCTCGCTCAACGACGTGGCCGGCTTCGCCGGGGTGGCGATCTTCCGCAACCTGAGCTGGTACTTCGGCCCGCCCGGCACGCCGCCCACACGCCTCTGGCTCGCCGTCAATTATGTACCGACGGTCGTTCTCTCGGTCATCGCTCTCGCCGGCGGAGCCTTGCTACCCGTGGCCTCGGGCAAGCTCCTGCCCTGGGACGTGTTGCCCTGGGACGTTCTGACCTGGGCCTATCTGGCTCTCATGTTCGGCCTGATCCTGAGCCGGCTCTTCGCCGTCACGCGCGGCAGTGCCTGGCGTGCGGGCGCGCTGGGCACCTACACCCGACCCGATCTCGTGGTGATGGGTGCCGCACTCGCGATCCTGCTCGCCGTGGTGGCCCTCGCCACGCGCGAGAGCAGTGCGCACGACCTTTGGCTGCAAGGGTTGATGGCCCTCTTCGGCGGGCTTGTCGCGCTGCCGCTGGCGGTGCGCGACCTCGGCGCCGTGATACGCGACACGCTGCTGGCCCTGCTCTCGCTCGCCATCGGAGCGGCGATCGCGGGGCTCGACTGGTGGCTGATCGTACGCCTGGCGCCCGCCGCCGAGCGACCCGCCCTCTTCGTCTTCCTGCTCGCCACGACTTTCCTCTTCGTGACGGGGCCGGTGCGCGAGCAACTGGAAGTGACGCTCGACCGCGCCCTCTTCCGGCGTAGCTGGGACCGGCTCGATCGCCTGCTTGCCGCCCTGCGCCAGCTCTCACCCGAACTCGGGCGGGAGGACGCCGGGCGCAAGGCGCTGGAGAGCCTGATCCAGTTGATGGGACTCGACGGCGCGGCACTGCTGCTGCGCGACGACGGCGAGATCGAGGCCGGGCGCATCGACATCGGCCCTCTCGCCGAGGCGTGGCCGCGCGGTGGCGGTGCCGATGGCCTCGTCGAGCGCCCACTGGTCGGCGGTGAGCTCTCGCTGCTGCCTCGCGAGCTGCGTCTGGCGCGTGCGGCCGCTGGTATCGTCGCCGTGTTCCGCGTGGAGGGCACGGCCGGGTTGCGCGGACACCTTGTGCTTGTCAACCGCGATCTGGTCGGCGCGAGTCTGCGCGAGCACGACATCCAGACCATCGAGGCCTTCTGCCATCAGCTCGGCCTTCTCTTCGACGGCGTCGATTTGCTCGAACGCGCGGTCGATGTCGAGCGCAACCTCGGCCATGCCGAGAAGCTCGCGACGGTCGGCGAACTGGCGGCACGCATCGCGCACGAAATCCGCAACCCGATCACCGCAGCGCGCAGCCTGGCCCAGCAGCTCGTGCGTGAGTGCGACCCGCGCTTCCGCGAGGAGCACCAGTTGATCCTCGAGGAACTCGAGCGCGTCGAGCGACAGGTGCAAGCCCTGCTGCGCTACGCCCGACGCGACGAACTCGACCGCAAGCCTGTCGATCTCGGCGAATTCGTCCGGACGACGGCTCGACAGGTTCAGCCGCGGCTCGGACCGGTCGGGATCGAACTCTGCCTGTCGACACCGGGGGGCGTGATCGCGAGCGTCGATCGCGAGCGACTGCGCGGCGTGCTGGTGAACCTGGTCGAGAACGCCCGCGACGCGCTCGCCGGCGTCGCGGGCGAGCGTCACCTCAACCTGGGTGTGACGCAGCTCGAACGCTCGGCGCGCATCCGTGTCAGCGATTCGGGCCCGGGCGTTCCCGAGGACGAACTGGCGCGCATCTTCGAGCCCTTCGTCTCGACCAAGAGCCACGGCACCGGGCTCGGCCTGGCCATCGCACGGCGTACGATCGAAGCCCACGGCGGGCAGATCCGGGCATCGCGCGCCCTGGAGGGCGGGCTCTGCTTCGAGATCGACCTGCCCCTCGAGATCGGGCAGGACGGGGCGGCATGAAAGCCTCGATCCTCGTCGTCGACGACGAACGCGCGATTTGCGTCGCCATCAAGCGCCTGCTCACGGCGCGTGGCTGGGAGGTCGAGACCGCCGCTTCGGCCGAAGAGGCGATCGAGCGGCTTGGTCAAGCAGTGTTCCAGCTCGTCGTGACCGACCTCAGCATGCCCGGACTCTCGGGCCTCGACCTCCTGCGCTGGATCCGCACCCATGCTCCGGGAACGGAGGTCGTGATGATCACGGCCTACGGCTCGGAGAAGACCGCGGTCGAGGCGATGAAGCTCGGTGCGGCCGACTACGTGCCCAAACCCTTCGACAACGACGAACTCGAACTCAAGATCGAACGCATTCTCGAAAAAGCCGCCGAGCGCCGCGAGCACCGGATCCTGCGCGAACAGATCACGCACAGCTACCGCTTCGAGAGCTTGATCGGCCGCAGCCCGGCGATGCAGCGGGTCTTCGACGTGATCCGCAAGGTCGCCGACAGCGACCTGACTGTGCTGGTGCGCGGGCCGAGCGGCACCGGCAAGGAGCTGGTCGCCAACGCCGTCCACTACAACAGCCCGCGCCGGACGAAGCCGCTCATCAAGGTCAATTGTGCGGCCTTCTCCAGGGAGCTGGTCGAGAGCGAACTCTTCGGTCACGAGCGCGGCGCCTTCACGGGAGCGGCCACGACCCGCGAGGGCAAGTTCGAGATTGCCGACGGCGGCACGCTCTTTCTCGACGAGAT
>SXLG01000169.1 GCA_005777805.1 Pseudomonadota bacterium | reverse complement strand
TCGTCGGCGTCGAGGTCGATGAAGAGATCGTAGACCTCGTCGAGGACTTCGCGGATGCGCGCGTCGGTGCGGTCGATCTTGTTGATGCAGACGATCGGCTGCAGGCCCGCTTCGAGCGCCTTGCGCAGCACGAAGCGCGTCTGCGGCATCGGTCCTTCTGACGAATCCACCAGCAGCAGAACGCCGTCCACGATCGCCAGCGTGCGTTCGACCTCACCGCCGAAGTCCGAGTGGCCCGGGGTATCGACGATATTGACGCGCACACCGCGCCACTCGATCGAGGTGGCCTTGGCCAGGATGGTCAGACCGCGTTCGCGTTCGATATCGCCCGAATCCATCACTCGCTCGGCGATGTGCTGGTTGGCCCGGAAGAGACCGCTCTGGTGCAGCAGCGCATCGACGAGCGTCGTCTTGCCGTGATCGACGTGCGCGATGATGGCGACGTTGCGGATGTCGGCCCGGCGGATCGGCTCGACGGCTTGCTGTGCTTCGTTCTGCACGGCGCGGGGCTAGCAGAGCCTCCCCGTTGTCGCCATGCACGGCGCGTGGCACGGGGCTGCGGAATCGGGCAGAGAGGGGCACGCACGGGAACAGGGCCGTGCGGGACGGGTGGAGGCGGGGGCGATGGCACGGGAGACCGAAGGCGAAACCGATCTGCGAGTGGCCGCAGAAGAGCGCTATCTCAGCTACGCGCTCTCGGTCATCACCTCGCGCGCGCTGCCGGACGTGCGCGATGGGCTCAAGCCGGTGCAGCGCCGGATCCTGTTCGCGATGTACCAGAACCTGCGCTTGGGCGCGGGGGCCAAGCCACGCAAGTCGGCACAGATTGTCGGCGAAGTCCTGGGCAAGTACCATCCCCACGGCGACACCGCGGCCTACGACGCCATGGTGCGGATGGCCCAGGCGTTCTCGCTGCGCTACCCGCTGGTGCACGGCGAGGGCAATTTTGGCTCGCTCGATGGCGATGGTGCCGCCGCCTACCGCTACACCGAGGCCCGCCTGACGGCGCTCGCCGAGGCGATGCTGGTCGATCTGGCGGCCGAGACCGTCGACTGGCGCGACAACTACGATGCGACGCTCGAGGAGCCGGTCGTGCTGCCGTCGCGCGTGCCTCAGCTTCTGATCAACGGCTCGACGGGGATCGCAGTCGGCATGGCGACCAACGTGCCGCCGCACAATCTGCGCGAGGTCGTCGCGGCGTTGTTGGCGCTCATCGACGAGCCGAAGCTCGGCGTAGTCGATCTCCTCAAGCATTTGAAAGGCCCCGACTTCCCGACCGGCGGTGAACTGGTTTCCAGTCGCGCCGAGATTCGCTCGGTTTACGAGACCGGGCAAGGCACGCTGCGGCTGCGCGGGACGTTCGAGATCGAATCGCTGCCCCGCGGCCGGCGCCAACTCGTCGTGACCTCGATTCCCTACGCGATCACTAAAACGGCAATTGTTGAACAGATCGCGGCTCAGATCATCTCACGCAAGCTGCCCCTGCTCGTGGACGTGCGCGACGAGTCGACCGCCGACGTTCGGGTCGTGTTGGAACTCAAGCCCGACGGCGACCCCGATGCCGCGATGGCCTATCTCTACCGCCACACGGATCTCCAGGCAAATATTGGGGTGAACCTGACCTGCCTGTTGCCCCAGGCCACGGGCGTGCCGGCGCGGCCGGCGCGCGTCTCGCTGCTCCAGATCTGCCGCCATTTCCTCGATTTCCGCATGGAGATCGTCACCCGCCGGCTCGCGCTGGAGAAAGCGCAGCTCGAACGGCGGCTTCATATCCTCGAGGGATTCCTCGCCCTCTTCGTGGATCTCGACAAGGCGATCCGCCTGATCCGCGCCGCCGAGAGTCGCGCTGACGCCAATGCCAAGTTGTGCAAGGCCTTCGGACTCGACGCCGAGCAGGCCGACGCGATCCTCGAGATGCGTCTCTACCAGCTGGCACGGCTCGAGCGGGTGAAGCTCGAGGACGAGCATCGCGAGCGGAGCAAGCGCCTGGCCGATGTCGAGCGTTTGCTCAAGCGCCCGGCCGAGCGCTGGAAGATGATCCGCGGCGAACTCGAGGAGGTCGCCACGATCCACGGCGATGCGCGCCGGACGCGGCTCAACGTGCGCGGAGTCACCGAGCTGGCCTATGACCCCGAGGCCTACGTGGTTCATGAGGAGGCGACGGTGATCTTGACGCGCGACGGCTGGATCCGCCGCGTCAGAGAGCTGCGCGATCCGAACTCCGCGCGACTGCGCGAGGGCGACGCGCTGGCCGCCTTGCACAGCGGGACGACGCGCGACCGGCTCGCCCTCTTCTCGAGCCGTGGCACCGTCTTTGTCCTGCCCGTGCGCGATGTGCCGGCGACCACAGGCTACGGCGAGCCGGTGCAATCGTTCTTCCGCTTCGCAGACCGCGAGAGTGTGGTGACGTCGATGCTGCTCGGCCAGCCGGCGGCGAACGCGCCCGACGCCACGCCCGGTCGGCCGCAGGGGGAACTCTTTGAAGGCGGCACGCCGGCGATCGAACTCACCGAGGAGACGCGCCCCCTTCTCGTGGTCTCGGCGCGCGGCTATGGATTTCGCACGCTGCCCGATCTCTCCGAGACCAACCGCGCCGGGCGCCGGCTCGCGCGTGTGGGCGAAGGCGACGAACTGGTCACCATCGCCGGAATCATGGGCGACACCGTCGTCTGCCTGATGTCGAGTGGCCGCGGTCTGCGCTTTGGACTCGACGAGGTGGCCGAGCTCGCGGGTACCGGCCGCGGGGTGATTCTCTGCCGGCCCGAGGCCGACGACCGCGTGATCGGTGCCGTCGCCGTGCCCGCCAACGCCCGCGTGCGCATCCAGCTCGAGGAGGGCGAACGGCTCGTGCCCGTCGCGGACTTTCCCGAGATGCGTCGCGGCGGCAAGGGCCACAAGGTGGTCAAGCGCGGCCGCGCCACGGGTCTCTCGGCCGCAGAAGCGGGTGCCCGCTGAATCGGGCGGAGGTCGGACCGCGGCTCGCCCCCCGCGGCCCTCGCCCCGAGCGGGTGCCCACCGGATTCACGTCCGCGGCGCGTCGCCGCCGAACGCGCCAACTCCTTGCGGTGCCCGCGCGGTCGAGCGGCAGCATCGGGATGGAGGGCCCGGCGCGGAAGTCGGCGGGTTCTGGCACCCCGTAGGCTTCCGCTCCCGATACCCCGCGGCCCCTCGTCCGATGCGACGCGGGAGTCGTCTGCTACCGCCGCTGGCCGGGAGGACGCGATGGATCTGGCGCTCTGTGAGGAAGATCGGGCGCTGCGCGAGAGCGTGCGGCGCTACGTCGAGACGACCGTCAATCCGGTCTGGCAGGAAATCGACCGCAGCGGCCGTCTGCCCGAGAGCGTGCTTGCGGGTGCGCGCGAGCTCGGTCTCTTCGGCATGGCGATTCCGCCCGATTACGGCGGGCTCGGGCTCACAGTGCTGCAGAAGGCGCTGGTGCACGAGATGCTCGGCCGCGGCCCCTGGGGGCTCGCCAGCTATATCAGCGTCCATACCGGTATTGGTTGCACCGGGCTGGTCCTCTTCGGCAGCGAGGCGCAGAAGCGCCACTCTCTGCCGCGCATGGCGAGCGGCGAGTGGCTCGGCTGCTTCGGGCTGACGGAGCCGCAGTCGGGCTCCGACGCCAGCAACATGCAGACCCGCGCGCGCCGCCACGGCGACCAGTGGGTGATCGACGGCCACAAGATCTTCATCACCAACGCACCCTACGCGCACCACTGCATGATCTTTGCGCGCGCCGACGAGGGCATCACCGCTTTTCTCGTTGATACCGACAATCCAGGCTTCAAGATTGGTCAGATCTTCGAGACCCTCGGTCATCAGGGCTCGGCGATCTGCGAATTGGTGCTGGAGGACTGCCGGGTCCCGGCCGCCGCCGTCGTCGGTGAGGTGGGCCGCGGCTTCGACATCGCCAAGCGCGTGCTGGCCGAGGGGCGCACCATGCTGGGCGCGCGCAGCGTCGGTTCGGGCCAGAAGGCACTCGAACTGGCGCTCGAGTATGCCGAGAGCCGCGCGACTTTCGGCAAGCCATTGATCGAGCATCAGGCCCTCGCCTTCCGCATCGCCCAGATGGCGGCCCGCACCGATGCCGGGCGAGGCCTCGTTTATCGCAGTGCCTGGCTGCTCGACCGCGGCGAGCCCGCGGTGCGCGAGTCCTCGACCGCGAAGCTCTTTGCCGGCGAGGCGGTCTGGCAGACGGTCGACGACGCGATCCAGTTGCTTGGTGGCTACGGCTACGTCCGGGGCGAATACATGCTGGAGAGAATCTGGCGCGACGCGCGCGTGGTGCGGGTCTATGACGGTTCCTCGGAGGTGCAGCAGATGGTCATCGCGCAGCGACTGCGCAAGGGCGAAATCGAAACCGCCTGGTAGGCACCGAGAGCGGTGCCCTCGGACGCGCAATGTTGTCCTCCCGAAGAGGCCGTTTTGGTCGTGCTCGCGGCGGAGTGCGGGTTCCCACGGGTGTGAATCCTCGGATCCTCTCGAGGCGACCGTGCGGGTGGTGCTCGCAGGGAGGCGAGCGTTCTCTCCGGCGCGAAGTTTCAGCTCCTCTCGAGGAGAGCGAGCGCCTCGACATGAGGGGTCTGCGGCAGCATGTCAAAGGCCCGGATCCGGCGCGGGTGGAATCCCCGTGAGGCCAGTATCGCGAGATCGCTTGCGAGCGATTCGGGGTTGCACGAGAGGTAGGCGATCCGGCGCGGTGTGAGCTCGCCGACGGCCTGGTGCCCCTCGGCCCCGAGTCCGCGCCGTGGTGGGTTGAGCAGCAGCAGGTCGGTCTCGCCACCGACGGGGAGCCGCGGCAGAAGTTGGCGCAGGTGTGCATCGACCGGGCCTGCCGCATACTCGGCCCGGCGGCCGAGACGACGCGCATTGTCGCGGGCACATTCCACCGCGGCAGGTGCGACCTCGATGCCGAAGAGTCGGCTCTCCGGCGGCGCGACGCGCAGGCCGAAGACGCCCACGCCGCAGAAGAGATCGACGACGGTGCCAAGGCTCCGCCGACCGAGCCAACGGGCCGCTTCGCCATAGGCATGGGTCGCTGTTGCCGGGTTCGCCTGCGAGAAGGTGTCGGGGCGAAACACGGCGGTGATCGGACCGAAGCTTTCGCTGAGCGCGCGCGGGCCGAAGATCCGCCGCGGCGGCCCGTCGAGCAGGGCGTTTCCTCTGGTAGTATTGACGGCGACAAAGAGAGCCTCGAGGCCGCTCGCCGTGGCGCGCAGGGCTTCGGTCAAGGCGGGCAGCCCCGGCAGGGGGTCGGCGGCCGTGACCAGCGTCAGGTGCACCGCTCCCGAGGCCGCGGCGATGCGCGCCAGCGCGTAGCGCAAACCCCCCTCCCCCGTGCGTTCATCGTGCACCGCCACGCCGAGACGCTCGACCGCGGCAAGCAGCGCGACCAGCACGGGTTCGAGGCCGGGATGATGGACGCGACAGCGCTCCGCTGGCAACACGCTGTGGGTACCCGGCCGGTACACGCCAAGCATAATGTCACCACCCCGCCGGCGACGGAAGACGAGTCGGGCGTGGCAGCGATAGCCGAGCGCGCGTGCGCTACCTGCGGCGGGCTCGCGCACGAACGCCGCACTCGGCGACAGGCCGTGGGTGCGCAGGGCCTCGTCGAGCAGCGCGGCTTTGCGCCGGAGCTGTTCGCCATAAGGCACGCCGAGCCAGGGACAGCCGACACAGGCCGGCGCGTGCGGGCAGCGCGCGTTCGGTGGTGCGCCTCGGTCGCCCTGGGCGCGAGCCGGCTCTGGCCCCCCGCCTGCGACACCGCCCCGCTTTTCGGATGGGCGCATGGATCGCTGGCGCGGTCGTGGTGCGGCGGCGGAACGTGGCCCTGAGGTGGCCTCGGTCCGCGTCTCGGATGCGCGTACGGATCGTTTGCGCGGCCGTGATGCGTCGGTGGGCTGAGTCGGCCGTGGTGCGTTGGGAGGACGCGGCCGTGGTGGAGCTGTCCCGTCATGCGGGGCGTTGGCGCGAGCGCCGTCATCGTGGCCCGAAGCAGGTCGGTGCGGAGAACGACCCTCTCTGCCCGAGCGCGCTGACACACGCCGTCCCTGTCCTGCCTTCTTCCGCACGCCGTCGCGACTGGTAGCATCGCCGCGTGCCGCGCCGCGAAGCCTACGACGTCATCATCGTGGGAGGCGGCATCGCCGGGGCCTCGCTGGCGTATTTTCTCGCCGAATACAACGCCGACGTGCTGCTGCTCGAACGCGAGACGGAATGGGCCCGGCACTCGACGGGTCGCAGCGCGGCCACCCTCTCGCAGCTTGATCCGACCGATACCGTGCTCGAACTCAAGGTCCTGGGCGGCCGCTTCCTGCGCGATCCGCCCCCCGGCTTCAGCCCGATCCCGCTGCTCCGGCTGAACGGCACCTTGACTCTCTACGATCAGGCGGGCTGGCAGGCCAATCGCTCCCGCCAGCCGGCAGTCGCGGCCCTGGGGCTCGAGCTGGAGCTGCTCGCGCCGGACGAGGTTCGCGCCCGAATACCTTCACTGACCGATCCGGAGATCGCGGGCGGGGCCTGGGTCCCATCCGATGGTAGGCTTGACGTGCACGAGATTCTCTCCTCGTATCTCGGCGGGGCGCGGGCGCGCGGCGTCGAGGTGGAGTCGGGCTGCGGCGTGACGGGTTTCGTGCGCGCCGGTCCACGCATCGTCGGAATCCGAACCGGGGCGCGAGAGGTGCGTGCGCGTGTCGTCGTCGCTGCGGCGGGAGCCTGGAACCAGACGCTCGCCGTCTGGGCCGAGGCCGCGCCGATCCCGCTCCGCCCGTTGCGGCGCTGTGCTGCGATCTTCACGCCCGAGCACGACGCGCTCGCTCCCGATGCCCCACTCGTGGTTGCCGAGCATCGCTCGGTCTACTTCGTACCCGAGAGCGGCGACCTCCTGATGAGCCCGATGGATCAGGGGGAATCGCCGCCTTGTGAGCCCGTGGTCGACGATCTTGTCATCGCCGAGGGGATGGAGCGACTGGCCCTCGTCGCGCCGGAGTTGCGCGCCCGGCGCGTCAAGCGCACATGGGCCGGGCTGCGCACGTTCGCCCCCGATTTGGTGCACGTCGTCGGCGAGGATCCGTGCCGGCCGGGCGTCTTCTGGCTCGCGGGCCAGGGCGGTTACGGCATCGAGACCAGCGCCTCGGTGGGCCGCGTCGCGGCCGATCTGCTCGCCGGCCGGCGCTCCGGTCTCTTCGATCCGGACCGGCTCTCACCGGCGCGCGTCCTCGGTCGGGCCTGAATCCCGGCCGTCGGGCTCGCGCTCACCAGCCGGGCGCGGTATCTCCGCAATCGTGGCGGTGCGGGGAGGCGGCGGACGGGGCGAATCGTCGGGCAAGAGCTACTCGGCGGCGGACATCACGGTCCTCGAGGGGCTCGAGCCCGTTCGCAAGCGCCCGAGCATGTACATCGGCTCGGTCGATGCTGCGGGCCTCCACCATCTCCTCTGGGAGATCGTCGACAACTCGGTCGACGAGGCGATGAACGGGCACTGCTCGCGGATCGTCGTCCGGCTCTCTGCCGATGGCGAGACGCTCGCAGTCGAGGACGACGGTCGCGGCATCCCCGTAGACATGCATCCCAAGCACCGGCGGCCCGCGCTCGAGTTGATCCTCACCACCCTTCATGCGGGCGGCAAGTTCGAGGCGAAGAACTACTACCACTCCGGCGGTCTGCACGGCGTCGGCGCCTCGGTGGTGACGGCACTCTCCGACCGCATGGAAGTGCGGGTCCGACGTGAGGGTTTCGTCTGGTCGCAGACCTTTGCCCGCGGCGTGCCGACCTCGAAGCTGGTCAAGGGTGCCAAGGCCCGCGGCACCGGTACGGCGATCGAGTTCCATCCCGATCCGAAGATATTCTCGACTGTGCGCTTCGACCCCGCACTCATCGCGGAACGACTCGAGTCCAAGGCTTATCTGCACCGTGGCCTGACGGTGGTTTTCGAGGACGAGGTCGGCAAGGAGAGCCATACCTGGAAGTACGAGGATGGCCTGCGCGCGTACCTCGAGAAGCGCCTTGCGGGGATGGGGCGACGGCTGCCGGTGGAGATCTTCGAGGCCGCGCGCGAGGGCGAGGGACTGCGCCTGGAGTGCGCGCTGACCTGGACCGAGGACGCCAGCGAGTCGTTCCTGTCGTTCGTCAACAGCATCCCCACCCGTGATGGTGGGACCCACGAAAATGGCCTGAAGTCAGGGCTTGTCAAGGCCGTCCGCAACTATCTCGAGATCCACAACCTGGTCCCGCGCGGCGTTACGATCGCCGTCGAGGATGTGCGCGAGGGCGTGGTCGCCCTGCTGTCCTGCTTTGTGCCCAATCCCCAGTTTCAGGGTCAGACCAAGGATCGACTCAACAACCCCGAGACAGCTCCGGCGGTGGATGCCTTCATTCGCAGCGCGCTGGAGAACTGGCTCAACGGGCACCCTTCCTCGGCCGAGGCCATCGCTCAGCGTGTCGTTCTCGCCGCGCGGGCGCGCAGCGCGTCGCGGGCGGCGGCCAAGGAGGTCCAGCGCAAGGGGGCTGTCTCGCATCGCCTGAACCTGCCCGGCAAGCTGGCGGATTGCTCGTCGACCAATCCGGCCGACTCGGAACTCTTTCTGGTCGAGGGCGATTTCGCACCTCTCCCTATTCCTTTCAGGGGTTGGGCCGCGAAGGATTGGACTATCTGCTGG
>SXLG01000168.1 GCA_005777805.1 Pseudomonadota bacterium | reverse complement strand
GTACCTGCATCGCCCGCTCCCCGGCCGCGGGAGGAATCCGGATCCCATCGTCTTCCATGGGTCCAAATCCCTATCCCGCCGCCTGACAAAAGCGGTCACTTCATTTGCTCTCGGGAGCGGACAGATCATGTGCTCCCTACAGGTCGGACAGCGCGCGGTGGCGGCCGCAGGGGTGGTTGGATAGCGTCTCGCCGATGTTCGGGATCGGCTTGCCCGAGGTCGCGGTGATCCTCGTGGTCGCCCTCCTCGTCCTCGGCCCGCAGCGCCTGCCGGAGATCGCGCGTGCGCTCGGCAAGGGTCTGGCCGAGTTCCGCCGCCTCACCAGTGACGTCAATCGGGAGATCTCGACCGCGCGCGACATCATCGAGGGCGAGGCCCGCCAGCACGAGCGCACGCGGCGCGAAGACGAGCGTCGCCGGCAGATCGCCGAAGCCGCCGAGCGGGCCATGGCAGCTCGTACCGCCGCGGGGACCGATGACGTCGGCGGAACCGCCATCGCGACCCCCTCCACGCTCACGATGACCGCCGGGGAGGGGGCCGCACCCGAAGATGTCGGTGCGGCTCCCGCGCTCCCCTCCACGGCCGCGGCGACCGCGGTCGAGCAGGCGGAAAACGGGCGCACAGAGGCCCCCTCCACCGCCGCGGCGACCGCGCCCACGGCAACCGTCGCGAAGGCGGCGTCGGCGGTCGAACCGCCGGAAACCGCCTGACGAGCGGCGGCACGATGGCCGACGTCGAGATGCCGCTCACCGAGCACCTCGAAGAGCTCCGGACACGGCTCTTCAAGGCGCTCCTCGCCATCCTGCTTGGCTTCGCGATCGCCTACACGCGCGCCGATCTGCTCTTTGAAACCTTGACTCGACCGGTCACGCTGGCGGCCGACGGCGGTCAGGTGACGCTGATTGGCACCGGTATCGCCGAGGCTTTCTTCACCAAGCTCAAGGTGGCCTTCATCGCCGGTATTTTTCTGGCCTTGCCGGTGATCCTCTTCCAGGTCTGGCAGTTCATCGCCCCCGGTCTGCACTCGCGCGAGAAACTCTACGCAATCCCCTTCGTGGTCTTCGGCAGTCTCTTCTTCCTCGGCGGTGCGGTGTTCTGCTACGCGCTGGTCTTCGAGGTCGGCTACCGATTCTTTCTTGAGCAGTACCGCACGATCGGCATCGTGCCGACGCTGCGGATCAGCGAGTACCTCTCGTTCAGCTCGCGGCTCGTGCTGGCCTTCGGCGTCACCTTCGAGCTGCCCGTGGTGGCGTTCTTCCTCGCCCGGATCGGGATGATCGACCACTGGTCGCTGCTGCGGCCGTGGCGCTACGCCTTGATCGGCATCGTCGTGCTGGCGGCGATCCTGACGCCGGGGCCCGACATCGCCTCGCAGATGTTGCTCGCCGGACCGCTCACCGTCCTCTACGCCGTCAGCATCGGCGTGGCCTGGCTCTTCCGGCGGCGCGGCACGGACGACGACGCGGACACGGACGCGAGCTGACGACACGCGCCCCCGCCCGACCACACGGCGCTACCGCAGGGTCAGCTCCACTCGCGCAGGAACCAATCCTCGCGGCAGGACGAAGGCAAGGCCTCGGGCCCGAAATCGGCGGCGGAGCGCTGCACATGGTCGATGAGGATCGCGTCGGCCTGTGCCTCGAAATCGGGCGTGCAGACAATCGCCGCGACGATCTCGTCGGTCGAAGCCAGCGTCGCCACGGTGCGGGTGATCGCCACACCCTCCCACGATTCGTAGAGGTGCTTCAGAAAGCCCATCTCCGCCCGCGGCAGCCGGATCGCCGTGGCGCGCAGCCCGGAGGGCCCAAGGTCGACCCACTCGAAATCCCCGGCCATCACACCCGCCCCCCGGCCGGCCAGGGGCGTCGTCCGGGGCGACGCGCCCAGGCTGGCCGCCGTGCGGCCGAGCTGCGTCTCCCCTCGCCGTCGCAGAGACGTCGTCCACGGCAACGCGCACAAGCCGGTCGCCGCGCTGCCGAGCGGCGTCGCCCCTCGTGGTCGCAGGGGTGTCGTCCGCGGCGACGCGCGGCGTTGGTTCCCCGACGCTGGCCGACCCTTCGTCTCATCGTGCCCTCGGCCTCCCGCGCGGCTGGATCTCGAGTTCGAAATGGGGCCAGCGCCCACCGATCGCCACCGCAATGGCGCCCCGCAGGCCGCCACCGAGGAGCAGCCCGGCGAGTCGCCGGCGCGCAATGTCGGCGCCGGGCTGAAGCCGGAAGGTGCCGGCCAGAGTCGCGACATCCGCGTAGGGCAGCGAGCCCTGCAACTCGAGTTGCCAAGCGTCGTCACCGAGCACGAGACGCTCGAGTTCCACCCCTCCCTCGCGCACCGCGCCACGCGCCCGCGCCATGCCCGGCGAATGCGCCGAGGGTGCGACTACCCGAGCCAGCGAAGAGGGCAATTCGAGCAGACCAAGCGCTCGCTCGGTCGACACGCCGTCGACACCGCCGTCGAACTTACCTTCTTGCGCGAGAAACCCGGCCCATGTGCCGTCGAGCACTCCCTTGGCGAGCAACTGCCCCGCGCTGCGTCCGACCAGTTGCTCGCTCTGGCCCGCCAGCCGGAGCAGACCGCTCAGGTCGAGATCACGCCAATGCAGAGCCAACTCCGAAGGCCACGGCCCCGACATGGCCAGAGTGATTTGCCCGGCGGCCGTCCACTCGCCGCCCAGCCCCGTGGCCGTCACGTCCAATAATTGAACTGTGCGACCATCGAACGCGAGCGCGCCCTCGAGGTCGAAGCGATCTGCTTGCCGCCCGACTCCCTTCCAACGGAAGTCGGCACGTGTCTGGCCGGCGCTGGCACCGCTCGCAAAGCTACCCTCGAGGGCCCCACCCTCCAGCGAAGCACCCGCGAAGCGGGACATTGCTAGAACCCCCGCGAGACGCCCGCCTCCCCCCTCCAAGTCGAGGCGCAGGCCCGCGTCGCGCACCGAAACCGGGCGCGACTCCCCGCCGAGTCCTACCTCAGGTGCGAGCAAGTCGATGCGCCCGGTGAGGCCGCCCTCGGCCGCCGTCACGGAACCCGCGAGCGCGACCGCGCCCGAAGCACCGATCCGCTCGAGTCCGGGCACGATCCGAGCCAGCGCACGCAGGTCCAGGTCACGGCTCCCGGCCACGACCGAAGGCCCGCCGGCCGCGCCCGGCCGGACGCGGATACCCGCGCCGCCGAAATCGAGATCGATCTCCTCGATGAAGGGGCCGCCCGAGCCGAGTCGGGCCTCCCCCTTGATCAGCAGGGGGACGCCGCGGCTCTTCCCGAGCACCGGGCCGAGGGCCTCGATCGAGGCCTCAGTGGCGTCAATCTTGAAAGACAGGCGGCCCCCCACGAGGGGCCAGGCGGCCGGCGCCCCGATCTGGCCTTCGAGTGCGAGAATGCCGGAACCGCGCCAATCGAAGGGAATCTGCCCGCCCGCCAGACGAACGATCTCGCCGACGCGCTCCATCGGGATGCCCACGACGCCGAAGCGCAGCTCGCTCGGCGTACCCTTGACGAGGGGGATCCGGCCCGCCCCGCGCAGGGCCGCCTCCTGCTCGCCCGCCAGCGTGGCCTCGACGGTCAGATCGACACCCGAGAGGCCGGCATCGACGCGCGCATCGATGGCTCCACTGCGCAATTCGACCTCGACGCTGCCCGGCAGTCGCTCGTCGCGGTAGGCCAGGTGGACCCGCTCGGCGTGCACCGCCAGAGGGCTCAGCACGATGCGCTCGGGCAGTGGCGCGGGAACCGGCCGCAGGTTCCAGTCCCCGTCGGCGAGCCGCGCGACACGGACGACAAGGCCCTCGAGACCCACGCCATCGACCACCACCCGGCCCTCGAGCAAGGGCGCCAGTGCCACGCCGAGGTCGACGCGCTCGGCCTGCAGCGGGCTGCCGCTCACCGCATCCTGGGCCACCTCGACCCGCACGCCCCAAGCCACGACGCGCGGCGGGACGAGGCCGAAACCGACATCATCCGCCACCAGACGCAGACCCGTCCACGCCGCCAACGCCTCGAAGACGGCACCGGCGCGTGACTCGAGCACCGCCCGGACGCGCAGCCCCAACGCGACCAGCACCACCAGAGCGGTCGCGCCGAGCAGGAGTGCTGCGCGTCGTCGCGCGGCGGTTTCGGTCACCCGTCGAACTCCGAGAAGTTCTCGGTCCGCCAGTCCTCACTGCCAGCCACCCGCCCGACAGTGACGAGCGCATGCCGCACGACTTCGTCCCCGCCCTCGAAGTGGATACTGAGTTCGTAGACCATGCTGGTGCGGTCCCCAGAAGCGTCCCCCCTGCGGCGTTCGATGAAACGGTAGTGGACGCTCGGTCGCGCGCCGGATTCGGCAGCCGCGATTCCCGCCAGAAGCTCGATTTCCTGATCGACCTTGGCACGGGCGAGCCCGGTGGTGAGCTCGCGCGCCCGCGGCAGGTCGATCTCGACGTAGTAGCGGTCGACGAAGCTGTCGGCGGCGCGGCGCGCGCCATCGCGACTGCCGCACGCCCGCGACGCGAGGACGAGACCGGCGCCAGCCAGCAGGACCAGTCCAAGCGTGAGGCCACGCCGACCGGGCAGACCGAAGCGTCGGCCCGGCCGGGCCGAGGCAGCGCCAGCCACAGCCCCTCCCGCCTGCCCCTCGTGCTCGGCAGCCATCAAAGCTCCCGCTATCACCCGAGCCCCGCGGGGAACAGCGAGGTCGAGTCTGTAGGCCCGGCCAGAGCGGCCGCCGAGCAACCCGCGACCCGGCGATTCGAGGAGACAGCAAGGCGAGTCTCCGCGCCCGGCCAGAGCACCCAACGCGCCACCCGTGGCCCGGCAATTCGGGGAGACAGCGAGCCGAGTCTCCGCGCCCGGCCAGAGCGGCCGACGCGCCACCCGCGGCCCGGCAATTCGGAGAGACGACGAGCTCGAGTCTTTGCGCCGCGCCGGTACAGACGCCCGATGCCCGTTGCCGCCGCGCGTGCTCGCTGGCACAAGGGTCTCACGCCATGCGGGGCGGCCGGCCGTGCGGCCGGGTGGGGGGAGAGGCGGTGGAGGACACGAGCGCGAACTCGCGAAGCGACGCCGGGCGCGAGAGAGAGGTCGATCTCTTTCTCGACCACCTCCGCGTCGAGCGCCGCTCGTCGCCCCATACGCTGCGCTCGTACAGGGCAGAATTGTCGCGCCTCTGCCAATTCCTCGAGGGCGATCCGGAACCGCCGCCGGGATTGGCCGCGGAAGCTCTTCCGCGCGACCCCGCGACCACCCCGGCTCGGAGCCGGGCCGCCGGGCGTGCCGGAGGGGTGGCCGGGAGCCCGGCCCACAATCCAGCCGTCGGGGTCGTCCACCGGCTGGGCGACGCCAAGGCGGGCGCGGCCAGAGCAAGGCTCGCCGGCGCCAAGGCAGGTGTGGCGGCCGAGAAGTCGATCGGCGCTCCGACCGCGCGCACGGAGGCGAATCGAAATCGCGGGGCCGCGCGCGAAACGGGATCGCCCGTCGTGCCCGCGACCCCCGCGCGAGGGCCGCGCCGGGGCGAGGCGCGCGAGACTCCCTGGTCCGCCGTCGGCACCGACGAATTGCGCGCCTTCCTCGCCGCGCGCTCGGCCACGCTCGAGCGCCGCAGCCTCGGCCATACCGTGAGCGTCCTGCGCAGTTTTTTTTCCTGGATGCGCCGGACCGCCCGTCATCCGGCCAATCCGGCGCGTGTGCTCGGCATTCCGCGCCACCCCCGCACCCTGCCCCGTCACCTGCCCGAGGACGCCCTGGCACGGCTCTTCCGCGGCGACGGCGCGCACCGCGACACGCGCGAGGCGCGCGACCAGGCCCTGCTGGAAGTGCTTTACGGCAGCGGGCTGCGCGCCGCCGAGGCCACCGCACTCGACTGGTCCGACCTCGACCTGACGCAGCGCCGGGCGCACATCCGTCAGGGCAAGGGTGGTCGCGACCGGGTCGTGCCGCTCACGGCTGCGGCAGCCGCCGCCCTGCGCGCGCTGGCGGCCTGTCTGCGCGGCGCCGGACAGAGCGCATCGGGCCGGGCCCCCGTTTTCCACGGCCGGCCCGGCCTGCGCTTGACAACCCGCAGCGTGGGTCGCATCGTCGGCGGCCGCCTGCGCGAGGCCGGCCTGCCGGAACTCGGCCCGCACGCGCTGCGCCACAGTTGTGCCACGCACCTGCTCGACGATGGTGCCGACCTGCGCTCGATCCAGGAGTTGCT
This sequence comes from Pseudomonadota bacterium, assembly GCA_005777805.1. Taxonomy (GTDB): domain Bacteria; phylum Desulfobacterota; class Binatia; order UBA12015; family UBA12015; genus SXLG01. The sequence goes on along the minus strand of SXLG01000168.1, from coordinate 1,103 downwards.
CGGCCACAGCTCGCTCTCGACCACCGAGCGCTACACCCACGTGAGCCTCGCTCGCCTGCGTTCGACCTACGAACGCTGCCACCCGCGCGCCTGAAGTCCCGCCCCGAATGACCCGGCTCGGCAGCGCTCCTCGAGCGCCGAACCCACAGCCACACCCGCCGCCAAGGGCACGGCCGGATGAACCGGGCCGCCGCCGCTGCTATCGACCGGGCGTGAACGGAACATCCGCCGCGAGCCTGCACGCAACGACCATCCTCGCGGTCCGCCGCGGTTCGGTTTGCGCGATTGCCGGCGACGGCCAGGTCACGGTCGGCGCGACCGTGCTCAAGCACGGCGCGCGCAAGGTGCGGCGGCTGCACCACGAGCGGGTGATCGCGGGCTTTGCCGGGGCCTCGGCCGACGCGTTCACGCTCTTCGAACGCTTCGAGGCCCGGCTCGAGGAGCACCGTGGCCAGCTCCGCCGCGCCGCGGTCGAGCTGGCGCGCGATTGGCGCACCGATCGTGCCCTGCGCCGGCTCGAAGCGATGCTGATCACCGCCGACGCCACCGCCCTGCTGGTGATCTCCGGCACCGGCGACGTGGTCGAACCCGATCTCGTCAATCCCGCTGGCGACACCGCGATCGCGATCGGCTCGGGCGGACCCTACGCGCTGGCGGCGGCGCGCGCCTTGCTCGCGCACTCGACGCTGCCCGCGCCCGACATCGCGTGCGCCGCCATGCAGATCGCGGCTGATATTTGCATCTACACCAACCACGAGATCGCGCTCGAGATCGTCACGGGCGAGGAGGCGCCTCGCCCGTGACCCCTGCATCGGACCCCGCCGCGTTCAAGGCACCCAGGACGCCGCGCGAGATCGTCTCCGAACTCGACCGCTGGATCGTCGGTCAGCCCGCGGCGAAGCGAGCGGTGGCGATCGCGCTGCGCAATCGCTGGCGGCGCCAGCAGGTGGCCCCTGAGCTGCGCGACGAGATCGTGCCCAAGAACATCATCCTGATCGGCGCGACAGGCGTTGGCAAAACAGAGATTTCACGGCGCCTGGCGCGGCTGGCGCAGGCCCCCTTCCTCACGGTCGAGGCGTCGAAGTTCACCGAGGTTGGCTATG
>SXLG01000028.1 GCA_005777805.1 Pseudomonadota bacterium | reverse complement strand
CTGCGCACCTACCTGAATCTGATGCTGACCATGGTCCTGGGCGGGCTCTGGCACGGGGCCGCCTGGACCTTCATCCTCTGGGGCACGCTGCACGGTGCCGCGCTCTGCGTGCAGCGTCTGTGGGGCGGCTGGCGCGCGGCACCGCGCGTGCCGGCCGTGGTCGGCTGGTTCCTGACCATGTCGGTCGTCACCTTCGGCCTCTTCATCTTTCGCTCGCCCGATCTCGCAGGCGCCGGCGAACTCCTCTCGCGTCTCGGGCACTTCCGCTGGACGCCCTTCGACCGCGCCCTCTTCCTCGCGATCGCCGCCACGACCGCTCCGGTTCTGTTGGTGGAGGTCCTGCAGCTTCGCCGCGCCGACCTGATGGCTCCGGCCCGTGTCGGGTTCGGGCCCTTCTCGGTGGCGACGGGACTTCTCGTCGCGGCGATCTTCGTCCGCTTCTCAGAAACAGCACATGACTTCGTCTACTTCCAGTTCTGAACAGGGCTGGAGCGACTCCGCAGCGCGGCCCTCGGGGCCGCCGTGGAGGGCGCCCGGCCCGAGCGTAATCGCCGGCTGGCTCGTCGCGCGTTTCTGGCTCGCCGGCCTCACGGCGCTGGTGCTGGTCGGCAGTTTCGCTCTGCTGGCGAGCCGTGCGCCGCCGGTCGTGCCCTCGCTCGGTCCGGCGATCATCGACCAGCAGATGGCTCGCAGTCACCGACCGCTGGACGCGGATCTGCTCGTCGTCGGCGATTCATCGGGCCTGCTCGGGCTCGACCCGCTCGCGGTCGAGCGCGCGCTTGGTGTCCGCACCGAGATGTTGAACGTGATCGGTCCGGTGCGCGGTCCGGGTTTTGTCCGACTGCTGGAGAACGCGCTTGCCGCCGGCGCCGAGCCCCGGATGGTGCTCTTCCTGATTCAACCCTTTACTCTCCTGCACCCCCCGGGACACAGCCACGACTCCCTGATGCAGGCGGTTCTCTCGGATCGCTGGAGCCCCATCGCGTGGGACGAGGGCGTGCGTCGGATCGGGGATCTGACGCTGCTCGGTGGCCTCTTCGAGGAGCCGATCGCGGGTCCCTTCGGGGCCGAGTACGGCAACGTCGCCGAACTTCGCCGTACCCTCGACATGGGCCATGGCGGCTTGCTGCATCCCGGCCCGCCGCTGGTCGCTCCGCCCGGCACGCATGGCGTCGTCGATTACGTGCTCTACCCGGTGGCGCGCGAGGATCTCCGTCAAGCCGGAGAGATGTTGCGCCGGCTGGACGGGCTACAGGTCTTCATCGGTTTTGGTGCGACCGCCGAGAGCCTCTCCTACGAGAAGCTACCCGGCGCGCGGCGGGCGATGCTCGACGAGGTGCGGGGCCTACTCGGCCTGCCCGAGGGCCGTACGCTCGATCTGCCGGCGGTGCTGCCCGACCACGAGATGGTCGACCCGATGCATGTCGGGCGTGAGGGACGGGTGCGCTTCACCGCGGGCGCACTCCCCGCTCTTCGTGCGGCACTTGAAGCCGCGGCGAGCGGCGAGGGCGATGTGCCGGCACCGGCGCCGGTTCGCGCACCGCAGCCGCATGGGCTAGCTTTGCGCGAGGGAGGCCCCGGGTGAGCGCGCCACGCGCTGCGGAGATGGAGTCGCGAGCGAGTCTCGATCCGCTGGTCCTGCGCCGGCTCGCGCAGGTTTCGGACGCACGTGGGGCTGCGGATATTGTGCTGGTCTGGGGCGCGATCTGGCTCGCGGTGACGATTGCCGTCTTGAGTGGCAGTGCCGTGGTGTGGGCGTGTGCCGTGGTTTTCATCGGCACGCGGCAGAACGCGCTGGCGACTCTGGCGCACGACGGCTGGCATCGGCTGATCTGCCGCGACGGCGCGCGCAATCACGCCATCGGGGCGTGGCTCTACGCCTATCCGATCGGCATTCCCTACCACCACGACCGCCGCCGCCACCTGCGCCACCACCGCGACGTCGGCGAGCCACGCGATCCCGACTGGCTCAACTACTCCAATGAGGGGCGCGAAACGCCGCTGCGGCTCGGCATGTACTTCGCGAGTCTGCTCGCCGGGCGCATGTTCTGGCAGACTTCAGCGAGCCTCGCCCGGCGTGGTACGCCGCGCATCGCACTTGACGAGCCGGCATCGGCCCGGGCCGACGAGATGCCCCTGCGCGGCGAGATGGAACGGATTCTGGTCGCGCAAGCGACCCTCTTTCTGCTGATGGCCGGTGCCGGGCCGTGGTGGACGTACTTCGTGCTCTGGGCTCTGCCGGTCGCAACCTTTGCCGGCTTCCTTGCCAACCTGCGGGCCTTCCTCGAGCACTGCGCGCCCACCGACGACGTCGGCGCAGGGCCGCGCCTCCATGATTTCGAGATCGGCTGGGCCGAACGACTCTTCGTTGCGCCCTGTCACTTCAACTATCACGCGCTCCACCACGCCTTCGTCGCGGTGCCGCACTGGAATCTGCCACGGGCGAAGGCCGCGCTGATGGTTGCCGCCGGCGGTAGCTACCCCCTCGAGGTGCAACGTGGATACCTGCGCCGACTGATTCGGCATCTGGCCGAGATCACGCTCGTGGCAGCACCGGAGAGCGACGCGGACCGGGGCGGGCGCGCGACGACGGCCACGGCCGAGTCGCAGCGCTCGCCTGAGCTGCAACTCGTCGCCGCGGCCAAGTCGCAGCGCTTGCCCGAGTCGCGGTGCGTGGTCGACTGTGGCTTCTGCGGCAGCGCCGAGCACGAGCCCGTGACCGGTTGGCTGGTCGACGAGGAGTCGGCTGGCGAACTGCCGCCCGCTTTCCGCGATCTGACCTTCCGTTTTGTGCGCTGCACGGGTTGCGGGCAGGTCTACATGCGTGAGCGCCCGAGCCCGCGTGACCTCGACGTGTTCTACGGTCAGGCCTACAAATGCTTTCAGAGCTACGACGACCGTGGCCCGATCATGGCCGGACTCGCCCGGCTCGTGGCCCGCGGCAAGCTCCGTGAGATCCGTCGTGCGATGCCGCCGGGCCGGCGGCGACTGCTCGACTACGGCTGCGGCTCGGGCACCTGGCTCGATCTGATGCAGGGGTTGCTGCGCGGCTCGGACGACGGCTTCGAGATGATCGGCACCGATGTGACGCCGGGGCCGCTCGAGGATCTTCGCCGTCGCGGGATCGCCGCGTTCTGCTGTGACGAGACGACGCTTGGTGGCGTGGTCGAACCCGGCAGCGTCGGTGTCGTGCATCTGTTCCACGTCATCGAGCACGTGCCCGATGTCGACGGCACGCTGGCGGCTCTCTACCGCGTATTGGCTCCGGGCGGGGTGTTGATGGGCCAAACCCCGAACACAGCTTCGCTCGGGCGGCGCGTCTTTGGCGACCTCTGGAACCAGTGGCACGTGCCACGGCATCTCGTTCTTTTTGACGACATGACGCTCCGGCGGGTCGCCGAGCGGGCGGGTTTCGAGGTCGTGTCGATCCGGAGTTCGCTCTCGGGAGCGACGCAGTGGGCGCTCTCGGCGCTGCTGTGGCGGGCGAAGCGCCGCGGCCGCGAGTTTCGCGGCATCCACGAGCCGCTCTATCCGCCACTCATCCTGGCGGCGCTGCCGGTGGCGGCGCTCGAAGCGCTCGTCGCGCGCACGTGCCACATGGATTTTGTGCTGCGGAAACCCGGGTGAGGCCGCGCGAGATCGGGCGGGACTTCGCCTGGGGTGCCGCCTCGGCCGTGCTCGTCTGGCTGATCATCGAGGTGGCGGGGGGCATCTGGGGCCACATCGGCGGGCGCGATTTGCACGGCTTCTTCCTGCCGCGCTTCGAGGAGGCAGCCCGGCGACTGATCGGGGCGGGTGAGCTTCCGCTCTGGAACCCGAACGAGTTCACCGGCAACCCGCGCTTCGCGGCACTCCAGGGCATGGTGCTCTACCCGCCAGTGCCGATTCTGTTTGCTCTCCTGCCGCGCTTTCTCGCTCTGCAGGCCCTTTACGCGGTCAATCTCCTGGTCCTGGGCTGGGGCACCGTGGCGTATCTCCGGCGCCACGGCGTGGCCCGCCCGGCCGCGCTGCTGGCGGTGCTGGTGGCGGTGCTGGGCTGTTTCTCGAGCTGGTCGCGGGTCGGGATGGACCACCCGAATTTTCTCGCCAGCGTGGCCTGGGTGCCGTGGATCGCGCTGGCCTGGGAGAACGCAGTCACGCATGGAAGTCGCCCCTGGCTCGGCTGGATGGCGATGGCCGTCCTCGTCCAGTGTCTCGCCGGCTATCTCGAATTCCCGTTGGTGACGGCGGTCCTGCTGGGCGCGATGGCGCTCGTGCCGGCGCAGCGGACTCTCGTGCGGCGCCTCGCTTGTCTGGTCGGAGGTTTCGGTCTCGGCGCACTGTTGGCGGCGATTCAGCTCCTGCCTCTTCTCGAGGCCGTGGGTGAGAGTCAGCGGGTGGCGGAGGTCGGTACCTACGAATCGCTGCGCGCCTTCTACGGGCTCGTTTCGTCGGGGCTCCTGGGGCGGCTTTTCTACCTCCGCTTTCCGCCTCCCGTCCTGGCGCTGGCCGCGGGCGCGCTTCTCGTTCCGCGACGTGCGCACCTGGCCTGGCTGGTCGCGTTGCTCTGGTCGCTATTGGCGATGGATCCGCCATTTTCAGCACTCTACATGCTCCCGCCTTTCTCCGGATTCCGGAATGCCTTGGCCTGGACTCACGTGACCGGGGTCTTTCTGGGCTGGCTTGCCGCGGCGGGTCTCGGGGCGCTTGCGGTACACCGCTGGGGCATGGCGCGGGCGGCGGCGGCAGCACTCGGGCTGTTGGCGGTGCTCTGGTGCGGGCAGGGGATCTTCCACGCTCCGCGCGACATGCCCATGCGTCTCCCCGATTATCCCCTGCTCGAGGAGCGGGTCCGGCAGATCGCTCGGGCACGTGCCGCGCGCGATCCAGAGGCCCGGCTCGTGTCACGGCACGAGATCGATTCGGGCTCGACCGTGCGCCACGATCTGCCGACGCCCGAGGGCTACGACCCGGCGATGCCCCCCCGCCGGATACTGCGCTTGATGGACCACATCGCGGCCCGAGGCGGCGGCGAGCCGGGCCGGATGCTGCGCTTCCAGGCCGATCCCCGTCTGGCGGAGCTGCTCGGGGTGGGCTTTGTCGCGCTTCACCGCGATCGGGCCGCGGAGATCGAAGCTCTCGACTTCGAGCGGATCACGGCCCTGCCGGGCGACGATGTGTTGCTCTACCGGCCGCCTGTGCCGCGGGTGCGTTTGGTGCACGAGGTGGTGGCGGCGGCCGATGACGGCGATGCCTTTGCGCGCACCGTCGATCCGGCACGCGATCTGCGCCGCTCGGCGGTCGTCGAGGGCGGAGTTGCCGAGGTCGCTCCCCTCGACGCGAGCGGGCGTGAAGACGTGGTCGTGGTCCGGGAGGCGCCCGAGGAAATTGTGGTGGCGACAGAGACTGTATCGACCGGGCTGCTTGTGCTTACCGACACCTGGTTTCCCGGCTGGGAGGTTCACGTCGACGGCGTGGCGCGGGCGTTGTTGCGGGCCGACTACGCGTTCCGCGCCGTGGTCGTTCCGGCGGGTCGGCACGAGGTGACCTTTCGCTACCGGCCGGGCTCGCTGCGCCTCGGCGCGGGCGTCAGTTTCGTGGCTCTGGTCGCCGCGCTGGCCCTCATCCTCTCGCGGCGCCGGCCCCTGACACCCGGGGTGTCGCCGGATGAGGCGGGGAGGGCGAGGGTGTGAGGGCGGAGCGTGGAGATGCACGGGCACTCGGCGAGGCAACACTCGCAGGAGTCCTTTTCTTCGCTCTCGCCGCAGGGCTGCTTTATCCGCTCTTCTCCGACCCCGCGCATTCGGTGCTCGACCCGCGTGGCGTCGATTGGCTCTACGGCTGGCATCGACCGTGGAACGCGGTTGCGCAGGGGGAGGCCCTGCTGCGCGATCTGAAGCTCGCGATCTGGGTCTATGGCGCGGGCTGGCGCGGCCTGGTCGAGCATCCGCTCGCGCTCTTCGACGCGGGGATCTTCCACCCGGCGCCGGCGTCTCTCGCCTACAGCGAGCACGCGCTTGGCAAGCAGGTTCTCTTCGGGCCAATCTTCGGTCTGACGGGCAACCCGGTGCTGGCCTACCAGCTCGACCTCTGGCTCTGCTTTGGGCTCTCGGGGGCCGCGATGTTCGCTCTTGTCAGGCATTTCGGTGCCGGCCCCGGCGCGGCCCTGCTGGCGGGCTTCATCTACGCCTTCTGCCCGGCCCGCATCGAGATGGTGCACTACTCGCACCTCATGACCGGCCAGTGGCTGCCGCTGGCGCTGCTTTTTCTCGATCGCACGATGCTGCGCGGTCGCTTGTCGGACGCTCTCGTCGCAGCCGGGTTTCTTGCAGTACATTTCCTGACGTCGGTTTATCTGGCCTATGTCGGGCTCACGGTCGTGCTGGCCTGGGCGGCTGCTGGGGTGCTCGCCGGATCACCGCGACCGGGGCCACGCGGGCTCGGCCTTGCCGCGCTGGCGCTCGGGCTGGCCCTCATCCCCTTCGCGCTGGCGGCAATGCCCTATCTCGACGTGCGCGCCACGGGCACGCTGCACGACTTTCGGCTTGCGCCGGCGGCGCTGGTCGGGGTCTCGCTCCATCCCTGGCGCGGCTTGCTCCTGCCCCCCGCATTCGTGCAGGGCGCGAATGCCCGCCTCGGGCAGGGGGCGTATGCGTATCTTGGCGTGCTGCCACTCGTGCTGGCAGCACTCGCGTTGCCTGTACTGCGGCGCCCGAAGAGCCCCGAGGTGTACCGCGGCGTCGCCATCGGGCTCGCCATCGCCATCCTGTCCTGGATCCTGGCGCTCGGTCCGGAGGTCTCGATCGGGAGCAGGGCGATTACGATGCCCTACTGGCTCGCGATGGAATGGGTCCCCGGTTTCTCGTCGATGCGGGTGCCGTCGCGCTTCGTGCTCGGGCTCGTGGCCGGATTCGCGTTGCTGGTGGGCCTTGGCGCGGAGAGACTGCTCGCCGCCGCGCGGCGTGCTCACTGGCCGGCGGCTCTCCGCGGCGCGGCTGTGGTCGCGCTGGCACTGCTGGTCATGGTGGATTTTGGAACGGCGCGCCGGACGTGGCCGCTCCATCGCGTGCCCGTGGGCGCCGAGCGCGGGCGAGTCTACGCGGCGTTGGAGAACCAGCCCGCCGGACCGCTTCTCGAAGTTCCCTTCGCCGGCCGCGGCGGTCGTCACGCGATCGACGCTATGCTGGCGGCCGTCTCGCACGGCCGGCCCTTGCTCAATGGGACGAGCGGTTACGCACCGCCTTCTCAGTCGATGGTCAGTGACCTCGTCGCGACACTGCCCGCTGCGGCAAGTCTCACCCTGCTCCGGCGCATGACGGGGCTGCGCTGGATCATCGTTCACGAAGAGTTGCTCGAGCCCGACGAGCGCGCCCGCTGGCAGCACCCGGCGGGTCTGCGCGAGGTCGAGCGCGACCATGACTCTGTGCTCTATGAGTTGGAGCCCGGCGCGGGCCCGGCCGATCTCCTGCCCGCGCTGCGCGAGTGCGCGCGCAGCGGACGTGGATGTGGCTTCTCCGAGGCCGACCGGATTCTCCTGCCGGGGGCCGACCGCAACGGTGATGGCCGCATCGTGATCGCCTGCCTCGGCGATTCGAACACCGATGCCGGCTGGCAGCATGAGCAGGATCCCACCTTCCCGCGGGATCGGGGCTGGTGCGAACGCCTGCCCGAAGCGCTCGGGGCCGCGTCGGTCGAGATCGTCAACCTGGCGGTGCCGGGGGCGAGCGCGGTTCAGCAGCCCATGCCCTCGGTCGAGGAGGCGCAGGTCCATTTTGATGGCGACCGACAACTCGCCGCCGTCCTGGCGGCCAGTGCTCCGGACATCGTGCTGATCTCCTTCGTGACGAACGACGCCCATCCGCGCCGCGCTCGGGAACTCGGCCGCTCGCTCACGGCCGAAGAAGTCGTGGGTGTCCACCGCGAGCTCCTCGCGCGCGCCGAGAGCGCCGGAGTTCTGCCTCTGGTTGCGACGGCACCCCGGCCGCGCGCCCCGGGGCATGGCTCACGATCCTACCGTCTAGAGGGCCTGGTGGTGGCGATCAACGATGGCTTGCGTGAGGCCGTTCCGGAGGAGCGCCTGATCGATTTTGCGGCTGCCGTCGTTCCAGCTGATTATCTCGATGACATCCACATGAACTCCGCCGCGCACGAACGCCGGGCCCGGTTGGCCGCACAGAAGATTCGCGCACTCCTGCCGGCGGGGGCACCCGTGGCACGAGCGGCGGGAGGCCCGCCGGCTGCGGCCAACGCACTTCCCGTTGACGCGGCGAGCGAGTCCGCGCGCCGACATGCCCAAACCGCCTCCGGAGAGAGCGGAGCCGTCGCGGGGCGACCGGGGGAGCTCAATTCGGGGCGGGCTCGACCCGCAGCGCAAAACCCATGATCGACGGCTTGCCGGCGAGGTTCTGCAGGAGCGACGCGGGTGCCGCCGCGAGCACCGCCGGCGTGTAGAGGGGCAGCCGGCCGTTGCGCAGCCAGCGCCGTAGCGCGGGCAGGCGGTCGACGGCGAGATTCTGCAGCGAGATCGCCCAATGCGCCGGCTGCAGAACCGGGTGGATCGTCAATCGAGTAAAACCGGCGCGGCGAGCCATCGCCTCGAAGCCGGACGGATCCCAGAAGAAGAGATGGCGTGGCTGGTGGAGCCCGCCCCAGTAGCGGCCGAAGACTCGCGCATCCCACGAGTCGAGATTCGGCAGCTCGCCCATCATCACACCACCGGGCCGCAGGAGCCGCACGCAGGTGCGCAGCAGTTCGAGCGGGTCGGCCACGTGTTCGATCAGGTGCGTCGCGACGATCGCGTCGAAGCTCCGAGGAGCGTAGGTGTCCGGTGCGAGCTGGCCCGCGCGCAGGTGGAGCCGGGGCGAACGCGGGCTCTGGATCACTTCTGGATTGATGTCGATGCCGTGCAGCTCCCAGCTGCCGATCGCCTCGAGGGCGGCGAGAAACGAGCCGTCGGCGCAGCCGATGTCGAGGATCGCGCCCCGCGATCCGATGCAGGCCCGGATTCGCCGGCCGAGACCTCGGCTGTAGCGACGCTTGAGCGCGTCGGCGATGGGCGAACCCTGGTAGTGCCAGGCGTGGTAATCGGGCGGGTAGAAGGCGGCGAGATCCGCGGGCCGCGGCAGGGGATCCTGCTGCACGACGCCACACGCGCGACACTCCACCAGCGTCGACCGCTGCGGCAGCGGGTACTCGTAATCCGGCACATCTGCGAATCGGAGCGCACCTTCGAGGCATCCGCAGAGCCCGCAAGTAAAGCTCAGATACGCTCCGGTCGACCCGGCCAGAGCAGCCGCCAGCAGCTGGAGAGCCGAATCGTGCTGACCCCGCGCGTGGCGATGTCGGCGCCGAGCTGTGCCCAGGCCGGTTCGTAGCGGTGCCACGGGATGGCCGGGTAGGCGTGGTGGAGAGCGTGGAAGTTGTGGTGCAGCATGAACCACGACAGCACGGGGCCGGTCTCGATCATGCGGACGGAGGCATAACGGCCCGCCGGCAGGCCGACGTGCGGCAGATAGTTGACGTAGAGCGGGTGGAGATAGCAGAGCACGAGACGCGGCAGGACGATCGCCCAGAGGGTGGCCGTCGGCGCTGCGATCAGCAGCGCCCCCAGCAGCGTGAGACTTGCCAGAATTTGTATGTGATCGCGCCGGCTCCAGCCTTTCTCGGGGTCCGCAGCGTAGCAGAGGGCGCGCGACTCTCTCTCGCCGGCGAAGTAGCGGAAGATGAGGCTCCAGAGCGGGCCGCGGATCTGCCAATGATCGGGATCGCGACCGGGCTCGTTGGTGAACTTGTGGTGCAGGAGGTGATGCGTGGTCAGGCGGTCGTAGAAGATGAAGACCGGGATCGCGCCGAGGCGCCCGATGCGGTCGTTCAGGCGGCGGTTCGGCGAGATGGTCTGGTGGATGCCCTCGTGCCAGACGGTGAACGCAAGGTTCATCGCCAGGGTGCCGAGCATGAGCGTCGCCCACCACGGCAGCCAGCCCTGCGCCGACCCGCCCCAGGCCAGGCCGAGCCCGATCCACTCGAGCAGAGCGACCATGGCCGTCCGCGCATCGATCACCGCCGGGCGCTCGGCATAGGCGAGATACGGATGGCGATTCTCGGTGATGGCGGCCACGGGCGGGATCCCACGCGGCCGGCGCTGGAACCGAGCCGCGCCAAGACGCTACCACCGGCTCGAAAGACCGGTCAACGGAGCGTTCCCGATACCGGGCCTTTCTTTCTTCCGCCGGCCTCGCAATAGCCGGGGCTTTGCCTCGTCCGGCTCGGGCCAGTAGGCCCGGCCGTGGCGCGCAGTGGTGGCGCGGACCTGTTTGGCAGGATCCACGGCAGAGGAGTCCGAGATGGCGATCGATTTTACCTTCCCCCCCGAAGTCGAAGCGGTGCGGCAGAAGTTCCGCGATTTCATGCAGCAGGTCGTGGCGCCGGCCGAGAAGGATCTGCACATCGATCGCGGCGACCCGGAATCGCGCCGGCAGATTCTCTCGACCATCTTCGATTTGCGGCAGAAGGCGCAGCAGGGCGGGCTCTGGCTGCCGCATATGCCGCGCGAATTCGGCGGCCTCGGCTACGGCCCAACCGCCGTGGCCGCGATCTCGGCCGAGTCGGCCCGCACGTCGTTTGGGCCCTTCGCGATCAACTGCCAGGCGCCCGACGAGGGCAATATGCATACCCTCCTCCATTTTGGCACTGATGAACAGAAGGAGCGCTTCCTGCGTCCGCTTTGCGAAGGCCGGGCGCGCTCGTGCTTCGCGATGACCGAACCGGAGGTCGCGGGCTCGGATCCGACTCTGATCCAGACCCGAGCCGTGCGTCACGGCGACGAGTGGCTGATCAACGGCCACAAATGGTTCATCAGCGGTGCCAAGGGGGCCAATTTTGCCATCCTGATCGCCTGCACCGACCCGGAGGCGGATCCTCCCCAGGCCCGCAACAGCGCCTTCATCGTCGAGACGCCGAGCGAGGGCTGGGAGATCGTGCGCGACGTCGAGACCATGTCGGGCGGCCACAACCACTGCGAGATCCGCATCAACGACCTGCGCGTGCCGCACCGCAATATCCTGGGCGGCGTGGGTAATGGCCATCGGCTCGGTCAGGTGCGCCTTGGCCCGGCCCGGCTCGCCCACTGCATGCGCTGGCTCGGCCAGATCGAGACCGCGCTCGAGATGATGGTCGACCGCTCGACCAAGCGCTTCGCGCACGGCTCGCTGCTCTCCGACAAGCAGGGTATCCAGTGGAAGATCTCCGAGTCGATGATGGAGCTCTACGCCGCCAAGCTGATGGTGTTGCACGCAGCCTACCTGATCGAGAGCGGGGCGGACTTCCGCGTGCCGGTCTCGATCTGCAAGCATCACGTCGCCAACACGCTATGGCGCACGGTCGATCGCGCCATCCAGGTGCACGGCGCGCTCGGCTATTCGAAGGACACCCCACTTGCGAACATGCTGCTTGCGGCGCGCTGGTCGCGGTTTGCCGATGGCGCCGACGAGGTCCACATGATGCGCATCGCGACCAGCACGATTGATGCGTGGCGTGGCGAGGGTTCGCTCGCCGGGCCGATGGGACGGTTGCCGCTCTAGGCGGCCAGGCCGCGATCCCCGGATCCGCGCCCGGCTGCGGCATCGCCGCGCGCGCAGGACGCCGGGGCCGCTGTGGCTCTCCTGTGGTGGAGAGCCGCAGCGGACGTTGAACGACGAAGCTGCTGTGCCGCCGGGCCGAGCGGGTTCAGCCCGCCGGCTCGGTCCGCAGCAACTCCGAGAGCCCGTAGCCGACCTGCTCGCCGAGGCGCCATTCGGTCAGCCCCTCGCCGATTGTCGTGGTCGTCCCGCCGCGGCGGTTGCGCAGCGGAATGAAGCCCAGCACGCGGCCCGTGATTTCGAGTGATTCACCCGCTGCCGTGCGGGCGTGCACGCAGAGCGCGCGATGGAAGGGTGTGCCCTCCTCCCAGTCGATCTCCACCGTGGCTTCGACCAGCGGCTCGAGGTGGCCAGCGCGGATCATGACGCCGCCACGACGGGTCTGGTCATCGCCGCGGCGAATCACTGACACCATGAGGCCCAGGTCGGCACCGAAGTTCATCGTCAGCCATTCGTAGCCCTCGATCGCCTGCCAGTGGCGCGGCCCCCAGGAGTGATCGCGCAGTCCGAGCCCGTCGATCTCGATCGCCGGGGTGCCCTCGATCTCGATCCGCCCGCGTATCCGCATGTGCTGCTCGTAGTGGGCGCGCGCGAACTGGTTCTCGGCGTCGCGATTCTGTTCGCTCTCATCCTGTGAGTGACCGTAAATGGGTCCGACGGCGTCGTGTTCGAGGTCGATCTCGACCCGCCGCAGCGGATTCTCGGTGAAGGCGCGCTTGGGGTCGGCCATCTCGCGCGGCCGGGCCATCTCCAGCATCGACCCGCGGTAGTGCGTGCGCAGCCGCTGGGTGGGTTCCAGAACCTCAAATTTCAGTCCGCCCGCGTCGAACGCGTCGTTATGGGTGATTTCGGGGCGTTTGAACATGAAATAGACGCGGCCGTCGGGCAGGTAGAGCGTCACCGTCATCTCGGCACGACGCTCGTTGGCCCGATTGCCGAGGCGCACGAAGCCCCCGACCTGACGCAACGGGTCGTGGAAGTTGAAGTACATGCTCTCGTTGAAGTTCAGCTCGGGACCGAGAGGATGCGTGAAATCGTCCGCCGGCACGAGATTGCCAATGATTTTCGCCATCTGATCTTCCCCCACTTTGGCCTCTACCCACATCGCTATGGCAGACGCCAAGGCCTGCGACGAGGCCCGGCGGGAGAAGCCGATGGGCTCGGCGGCGCCCGGAGAGTTGCGGGCGCGTCATCCGTTGCGCGAAGGCTATGGATCGCGCCCGCGCGTCCGCGCCTGGGGCCCCGAGGCGCCGCAGGTCCGGGTGTGCCGCCGGCGCAGGGCCGGCCAGGAGGAGTGCAGGGCTAAGGTTCGAGTCGCCCGGATGCTGGGACGAAACTGGATAATTCCTGGATCGCTAGTTTACCAGGGTGATCTGGGTGGCCTATGGTGTCGGTGTCGCGGCCGCTGCCGAGGAACCCCCGCAATTCTCTTGAGGTCCCAAGTGTGATGATGAGTTCGCCCAGGACGCCCGGTGCCCCGTTTGCCTGTGCTCTGGTCGTCGGCCTGGGAGTGCTCCTCGGAGCGAGTTCAAGAGCCGAGGCCAAGCCCGACAACGACACCTTGCGCTGTTTCGATTCCCTGATGAAGGGCGCGCGTCGCTACGCCGTCGAGGCCGCGCAAGCGATCTCCAAATGCGAGATGACGCGCCTCGAGACCCAGCCCGGCCAGAGCTGCGCGGACAATAGTCGACGCGCGGGCGATCTCGCCAACGCCGCCAAAAAGTTCGTCGAGAGCATGAGCAACTGCCAGAGCGGCCGCTTCGCCGCGATCTGTCCGCTGGAGAGCCGCACGCTGGCTGCGTTCGACACGGCTGTCCGCGGCCCCGAGCAGTCGCTCGAGACGCGCTTCGTCGACATGATCTCGGGCGCATTCGCGGGCGGGCTTCTGCCGCAATGTCCCGCGCCCGTGACGCGGCCTTCCACCAAGGCACGCGAGTGCGGCAAGGCGATCGCGACGGTCTGGAAGGAGACCCTCGACGACGCCCTGGAATGCATTTTCGACTGCGAGCTTCGCGTGCTCAAGCGGGACGAAGGAGAACTTTGTATCGATCTACTGACCGGGGCCGCGAGCGAGCACAAGCTTGGCGAATGTCTTGCCGAGGTGGCCGACGATGCCGCGTTGGCGCTGGTGCGTCGCTGCGACGACGCCGCCGTTTCGGATCTGGGTTGCCCGCTGGCGGCGACCTCGTCGGTGCAGGTCTCGGAATTGATCGTCGGCGGCGTGCTGGGCTTCTCCGAGGCGTTGAATCTGAAGGCCCTGCACGCAACCTGCCGCACGGACACCGAGACCACCGTGCCCTCGGCGCCCGGGGCCGGCACCCTCAAGCCGAGTGGCCGGAGCGTGAGCATCGCTTGTGGAAGTCTGCTCGACAGCGATTTCTTCGACGGCGACGACCTGCTCGTGCTCAACTCGCACGTCAACTGCGACGCCGCTCGCGGCGATCTCGACGGCCTCGTGATCACGGCCTCGGACGTCACGATCGACGGCCAGGCCGTCTGGGGCGTGAATGGTCCGGATGTCGACTCGGCCCGCACCGGCGCCGGCATCGTGATCGCCGCCGGCACCAGTGGCGTCACTCTCAAGGGGATCAAGTACATCCGCAACTTTGGCGTCGGGGCCGAAATCGAGGCCGGGGCCTCGGGGGTCGTCATCCAGGACCTGAGCGTCCGGCGCAACGAAATCGCCGGCGTGCTCTCCCGTGGCAACGCGGTCGAGCTGAGCCGAATCTACGCCGACCGCAACAAGGTCTCGTTCGATCTCGCCGGTGACGATGTGGTTCTGGTCGATTCCACCGCCCGACGGACGGACGACGCCGATGGGGCTTCGGTGGTCATCGAGGGGGAGGATCTCAACTCCAACGGCCGCGCGATCCGCGTCAACGACTGCCTGATCGAATCCAACAAGGGCATGGGCCTGTTGGTTCGCGGCAGCGCCAACCGTGTGCGCGCAACGAGGATCCTCCGCGGCCGCGGCCACGCTCTGGTGATCCAGGGCGACGGCAACAGGATCGAGGACAATCTCATCAGCGACAACCGCGCCGGCCACGGCGTGCTGGTGCAGGGGCGCCATAACGTGATCCAGCGCAACCGCAGCGAGCGCAACGAGTACAACGGTTTCCAGATCGTCGGCAGCGAGAACGAGCTCTTCTTCAACGAGGCGGGCGATCCGGGTGGCGGCCGCGGCAACGGCGGCGATGGTTTCGTTGTCGCGGGTGCCCTGAACCTCTTCGGCGGCAATGTCGCGACCGACAACTCCGGCAAGGCGTTCGAGCTCCACCCGACGACGGTCGATCTCGGCGGAAACGTCGCGAACTAGCGCAGGGACAAGTCGCTCACCCGGCCTGCTCGCGCGCGAGCTCGTCGATCTCGGAGGGCGCGTCGCGCAGGAGCACCCGGACGCGCCAAGCGGGCGCGCGTCTGGTTTCGGCTCGGGGGCCGTGATTCGCTCCAAGCATGGGGCGTCTGCTGATCGTCGCCCACAGGCTCCCGGTCACGCTGACGCACGGCCCGGGAGGCGCCGGGATCGAACGCAGTCCGGGGGGTCTCGCGACCGGGCTAGCGGGCTATCACGCGCGCTCGGAGGCTCTGTGGATCGGCTGGCCCGGCGCGGCTCCGGCCGCAGGTCTCGATTCCGCCGCGACTGAGTCGATCGCGGCGCGGCTGGCCCACCTGCGCTTGCACCCGGTCTGGATCGATCCGGACGAGCATCGCGGGTTCTACGAGGGCCATTCCAACGGCGTGCTCTGGCCACTCTTTCACTACTTGCTCGACCGACTCCCGCTGCACAGCACCCATTTTCCGGCCTGGGAGCGCGTCAATAGCAATTTCTCCGACGAAGTCGTGCGCCGCTACCGGCCCGGCGATCGGATCTGGGTGCATGACTACCAGCTGATGCTCGTGCCGGGGCTCGTCCGCGAGCGTCTGCCCGAGGCTACGATTGGTTTCTTTCTCCATATCCCGTTCCCGGCGGCGGAGATCTTCCGGATCGTCCCGCAGCGTAAGCGTCTGCTCGAAGGGTTACTCGGCGCCGATCTCGTGGGGTTCCACACCGCCGGCTACATGCGGAGTTTTGTCTCGTCGTTGCAACGGGTGCTGGGAACGACGGCCGGGATTGACCGCGTGTGGGCCGGAGCCCGCGAGGTCCGGCTCGCCGTGCTGCCGATGGGGATCGATGTCGCGCGCTTCGAAGAACTCGCCGCAGCCCCGGAGGCGTGGGATCTGGAGCGCGAGATCAAGGGCGATGGCGCGGTGCGGCTTCTGCTCGCGATCGACCGGCTCGACTACACCAAGGGGCTGCGCCGGCGCTTGCTGGCCTTCGAGGAGTTGCTGCGTCGGCGACCCGATCTGCACGGACGGGTGCGCCTCGTACAGGTGGCGGTGCCCTCGCGCGAGGGGGTGGAGGCCTACCAGGAGTTCCGCACCCAGGTCGAAGCTCTGATCGGGCGCATCAATGGCGTTTTTGGAACGCCGCAGTGGACCCCGATCCGCTATGTCCACCGCGCCCTGCCGGAGGCCGAGCTGGTGGCCCTCTACCGGGCGGCCGACGTCATGCTGGTGACGCCGCTGCGCGACGGTCTCAACCTGGTCGCCAAGGACTTCGTGGCGACGCGCTCCGACGAGGGGGGCGTGTTGGTGCTGAGCGAGTTTGCCGGTGCGGCTTCCGAGCTGGCCGAGGCCCTGATCGTGAACCCCTGGGACGTCGATCGTGCCGCGAGCGTGTTCGAGCGGGCGCTCGCGATGGGAGAAGCGGAGCGGCGGGCCCGCATGCGGGCGCTGCGGCGCCGGGTCGCCGATGGCGACGTTGCCAGCTGGGCCGAATCGTTTCTCGTGACCCTTGATGCGGCCGCGGCCTGCGCGCGCGACTCGTCGCGGGCGCCGGCTCCGCCCGAGGAGTTGACGGCGCTGGTCGCGCACATGCGCGCCAGTTCCCGGCTCATCCTCCTGCTCGGTTACGATGGCACGCTCGTGCCGCTGGCGGCGGTGCCGGCACTTTCGATGCCCGACGAGGCGCTCGTCGGTCTTCTGCGCGCTCTCGCCCAAAGGGCCGGCACCGAGGTCCACGTGGTGAGCGGCAGCGCCTGGGACCTTCTCGGCGCACGCCTGGGCGAGCTGCCGATCCACCTCCATGCCGAGTACGGTTTCTGGCATCGGGCACCCGGTGCCCCGGGCTGGACCTCGCGCGAGTTGCCGGTGTTGGCTTGGCGCGAAGCCGCCCTCGAAATCCTGCGCAGCTTCACCGCACGTACTCCGGGTTCGCTCATCGAGGAGAAGTCGGTCTCGCTGGCGTGGCATTACCGCTGGGCCGATCTCCAGTACGGGGCTTTTCAGGCCAACGAACTCCGGGTCCATCTCGCTCAGGTGCTGAGCAACGAGCTGGCCGAAATCGTGGCGGGCGAGAAGGTGGTCGAGATCCGGCCGGCGGGTCTGCACAAGGGGCTTGTCGTCGAGACGCTCGACCCGGCGCCTGCCGGCGGGGCGCTGGTGGTCGCGATCGGCGACGACCGCACGGACGAGGATCTCTTTGCGGCTCTGCCCGACGGTGCGATCTCGGTCCACGTCGGCACCGGCCCGAGTCGGGCGACACTTCGGGTGATTTCTCCCGAGGCGGTTCGCGGTCTTCTCGGCGCGCTGCTGCGGAGCGCGGCCGTGGCATGAGGGTCGCCGGAACGATAGTCTCCGGGGTGATGCAGTCCCGGCCCTCCGCTGCTTCGGCTTCTCGAGTTCGCCCGGGGGGAGGCCGCGGCGGATCCGCTCCCTCGGACCCGCCCGTCACCCCGCCATCACCCGACGCGGCTTCGCTCGTCGAGCCGAGCGCCGACGAAATCCTGGATGCGGTCCGCGACACGGTTTTCGTTCTCGACGCGGGAGGGCGGATCGTCCGGCTGAGCGCGGCACTCGAACGTGCTCTCGGCGTCTCCCGGAACGCGCTTCTCGGCTCGGAGTTTGCGGTGTTGCTGCATCCCGACGATGTCTCCGCGGCCACTGGGCTCGTCCGTCGGGCTCTCGCGGGCGAGGACACGTCTCCTCTCGTCGTGCGCTCGGTGGGGGCTGCGGGCGAGGTCGTTTGGGCCGAACTCCTCCTCCGGGCGCACGCGATCCGGGGCCGGACCTTCGTCATCGGCACGGGCCGTGATGTCGGAGAGCGGCTGCTCGCGGAGCGGCGGGAGCACGTGCAGCTCGAGCTCTCGCGGCAAGTAGCGGAAGGCGCGAGCGGCGAGACGATCTTCGCCCGTCTCGGTCAAGAGATGCTCGAGACCCTGCCGGCCGATCTCGTGTTGGTATTCATCCTTGACCACGGCTCATCCGTTGCCCGGCTGGCCGGCGCACACGGCTCGGCCGCAGCACACGCGGTGCTGCCGGCCGAGGTTCCGTTGACCGAGGCCGCGCTGGCGTGGCTGACGCGGGGGCCACGGGCGATCGTGAGCGAGGGCGAGATCGCGCGCGGGCTGTTCCCGGGCAATCTCGGGGAGCGGCTCGGGGTGACGGGCCTCGTGAGCGTGGCTCTGCAAGCCGAGGGGCAGCGAAGGGGCTTCTTCGCGGCTGTAAGGTTTGGCGGGGCAGCGTTCGACGCACGTAGCCGCCGCCAGGGCGAGCTCCTGGCCAGGGCACTGGCTGGCCTGCTCGGCCGGCACGAGCGGCATGAGAAGCAGGCCGTGGATGCCGCTCTCGGCGTTTGTGCGCGCGAGCTGATCGCGCAGCTCGAGACCGAGGATCTCCACGACCATCTCTGCGCAACGACGCGCGCCGCGCTCGGGGCGGACTTCGTGGCTCTCTTCCTGCTCACCGAGGACCGGGCGAGTCTGGTTCAGCTCGCGGGGGCGGGGCTCCTGGCGCGGCCACGCGAGGAACTGGCGACCGTACGCATCCCGCTCGATGTAATCCCTGAGATCATGGCTCGCCTGGCGCGCGAGGATGTGGTGGCGCTGCCGACGCCCCTGCACGACCGCCTGGTTCCCCTGGTTCTCCGCGAGGGCTGGGGGGATGCGGCCGCGATTGCGATCGCTCTGCGCCGGGGCCAGGAGCTGATCGGAATCCTCGTCGGGGCCTGGCGGGAACCGCGCCTCGGCTTCAGCGGAGTCGAACTCGGGACGGCGCGCGGGCTCACGGGCCTGGCCGCGTTGGCGATGGAGAACGCTCGCCGCTTCGAGGCGGTGGTCGCTGCCGGCCGCCTCAAGACCGATTTCGTGGCAACCATTTCCCACGAGCTGCGGACACCCTTGAACTCGCTCCTGGGCTACTCGCATCTCCTGCTCGAGGGCGAATTCGGACCGCTCGACGCCGAACAGCGCGACGTGGTGGCACGGATCGAACGCAATGCCGGTCGTCTCCATGAGCTGATCGAGCAGGTTCTCGATCTGAGCCGGCTCGAGGCCGGCCGGCTGCGGCCGGTGAAGACGTATCTCCGGCTGCGGGACGTCGTCGCCGCGGCCAGCGCGGCGGTGGCGCCCCTGCGCCGGGATGACGTCGAGCTGGTCGTCGAGGTCGCGCGCGATGGCGGTGGCGCGATCGGGGATGCCGTCAAGCTCCGCCTCGTGCTGGTCAACCTCCTCCAGAACGCTCTCCGCTACACGCCGGCGGGGCGGGTCTCGCTGCGGGTGGGGCGGGAGGGCTCGCAGCTCGTGGTCACGGTGGCGGACACGGGTGTCGGCATCGCACCCGAGCATCTGGAACGGATCTTCGAGCCTTTCCGCCAGCTCGCGCCGAGCCTGACCCGAGACCAGGGCGGTGTCGGGCTGGGTCTCTATATCGTCAAGCGCCTTGTCGAATTGATGCATGGGCAGGTTTCCGTCGAGAGCACGCTCGGTTCCGGCTCGACGTTTCGGTTCGCAATTCCGCTCGAGTGGGTGGGATCCGGGCGTTCGTCCGCGAGTTGAGTCAGGGGCCGCGCTCTGCGAGGGAGCAGGGTCATGGCGCTGACCGGCAAGCAGAAGCGACGCCTGCGGGCGCTCGGGCACGGACTCTCGCCGGTCGTTCAGGTCGGCCATCGCGGGCTCGGCCCGGAGCTGCTCCAGGAGACCGACGCACAGCTCGCCGCCCACGAACTGATCAAGGTGCGCCGCCTGCGCGAGTGCCCGCTCGAGCGGCGCGAACTCGGCCATGCCCTTGCGACTTCGCTTGGTGGCGAAGTCGCGGGCGAGATCGGGCACGTGATCCTGCTCTACCGCGCGCACCCCGCGCGGCCGCGCATCGTGTGGGAGCCCGGCGACGAGAGTGCGGCGGACCCGCGGGTCGATCCGGTCGGTTGAGCACGAGCTCGCCCTTGACCCGATGCCACCGGGACGCTGGAGGCCCCGGATGAGCGAGCGGGTGATGGCGCCACCGGCAGGGCCGGAAGCAGCGCGCCGGCAGATCCTCGAGGTGGACGCGACCCGGGCCGGATTACGGCTCGATCAGTTCCTCGCCCAGCGCATCGCCGGCCTGTCGCGCGGCCGCGCCCGGGTCCTGATCGAAATTGGTGGCGTGTTCGTCGACGGCGCGCGCACGCGCGTGCTGGGCCGGCGTCTGCGCGTGGGCCAGCACGTCGAAGCCTGGCTCGGCGGCGCGCTCGAGCGGGCCGGCAGCCGGCTGGGTAGCGCAGCGCGCGCCGCCGACGAACGCGCGCTGCCCTGCCCGGTGATCGTCTTCGAGGATGAGCATGTGCTGGTCGTCGACAAGCCGGCCGGGCTGCTGACCGCGCCGACGCCCGAGGGGGATCGGGGCAACCTGGTCGCATTGCTCGAACACGCCGGTCACGGCGCTCTCCACGTCGTGCACAGACTCGATCTGCCGACGAGTGGGTTGGTCGTGCTGGCGCGCAGCGCACTTGCCAACCGCGAGTTGTCGGCGGCCTTCCGCGATCGGCGGATCGAGCGGTCCTATCGCGCAGTGGTCGCGGGCTGGCCCGCCGCGGATGCCTTTCGCGTGGCCGAGCCCATCGCTGGACGCCCCGCCGCGACGCGCGTTCGGGTGCTCGATCGGCTCGTGGGCGGTGCTGCCGAGATCGCGGCGTCGCTCGAGACCGGGCGCACCCACCAGATTCGGATCCACCTCGCCTCCGTGGGTCATCCCGTGCTTGGCGACCGGCGCTACGGTGCCCGAGCGCAGCCCGGGAGGAGTGATCCGATTCGCTTGGCGGGGGCGGCGTCGGAGCGGGGCTTGCCCGTGGCAGGTGGCGAGGCGCCGGCACCGGTCGAGGCATCCGCACCGGCCGAGGCGTCGGCACCCGGCGAGGCGCCGGCACCGGTCGAGGCATCAGTACCTGCCAACAACCTCCGGCCTCCGCGGCTGGCCCTCCACGCCGTCATGTTGGGTTTCGCGCACCCCGCCACCGGAGCAGCGCTCCATTTCGAGAGCCCCTGGCCGCCACCGGACCTCGCCGACTGGCGCGCCGCGCTGGGCTGAGAGGGCGTGAAGGTTTTTGCTGATTGCTGGTTCCAGGAGGATGGGGGTGGCGGCCACCTCGACGCCGCCCCTCCTCCGTGATTCCTCCGCCGAGGCTCCGGCGGCCGCGTCTCCCCCTCAGTGGGGCAGGCCGAAGGCGTAGTAGAGGAAGCAGGTGGCGCAGAGCACCCAGCCGCCACTGGTGACCTCGGTGCGACGCCCGGCGGCGAGCTTGAGCAGCGGGTGCAGCACGAGTCCCGCCGTGATTCCGTTGGCGATGTTATAGGTGAAAGCCATCATCGCCACCGTCACGGCAAAGGGGATGGCCTCGGTCGGATCATCGAGCTTGACGCCGCGCAGGGCGGGCAACATGGCGACGCCGACCGCGATCAGCGGGGGCGCGTAGATCCACCCGAGTTCCTGCAAGGGTTCGAGCAGCGGGACCACGAAGAGCGTGCCGCAGAAGAGCGCGGCGGTCACCAACGCCGCGAGCCCGGTGCGTGCGCCTTCGCGGATGCCGGCGGCCGATTCGAGAAAGGCCCCGCTGGTCGAGGTTCCCACCAGGGCGGCGAAGATGCACGAGAGCGCGTTGACCGCCATCGGTCGCTCGATTCCGGGGAAGTCTCCCTCGGCATCGAGCATTTCGCCGGCAGCGCCGAGCCCGACCAGCGTTCCGACCGTGTCGAGAAAACTCACCAGGAAGAGCGTCAGCAGGACCGGCAGGTAATGCCAGCGCAGGACGCCGCTCAGGTCGGCCGCGCCCATGATCGGGTCGAGCGATAGATTTCCGGCAAAGGGCAGGGCGAAGACCGAGTCGGGCAGTGCGGCGAGACCGAGGGCTGCGCCCGCGGCCGCGGTGGTGACCATCCCGAGCAGGAGGGCGCCGGGTACCCCCCGAGTCTGCAACACGGCGATCAGGGTGAAGCCGCCGACGGCGAGCAGAACGCGCGGATCGTGCAGGTCGCCGAGAGCGACCGGAACCGGTCCCGCCCCATGCTTGACCAGCCCCGCCTCGTTCAAGCCGACGAAGAGCAGGAAGAATCCGATGCCCGCCGCGAAGGAATGCTTGAGACCCGGCGCGATCGAGCGCACGAGCCAGGGGCCGGTGCGCAGGGCCACCAGCAAGGCAAAGGCGAGGCCGGTGATCAGCACGGTCCCGAGCCGCTCTTGCCAGGTGACGCCGAGCGCTGCGAGACCGAAGGCGAGAAATGCGTTCTCGCCCATATAGGGTGCCACCGCGAAGGGGCGGTTGGCGACGAGCGCCATCAGCAGCGTGCCGACCACCGCCACCAGGATGGTCGCGACCGTGCTCGGGCCACGCGGAAAGCCGGCGTGGGCGAGGATCGCCGGGTTCAGGACGACGATGTAGGCCATCGCGACAAATGTCGTGACGCCACCGACGACCTCGCGGCGGGCCGTCGTCCCGTGTCGCGTCAGCTCGAACCAGCGCTCGATCATCGCTCCTCCTCAACGCGCGCGGTGGCGCGCGCCGTCCTTCCCGGTACCCCGCAGGGCCCGGATTCCCACTCCCCGGTCTGCTAGCGCAGGCGGGCGGGCGCGAGGCGCTCGGGAGGGCCCATGTTCGAACCGACGATTACCGAAGACCAGCAACAATTCGCCGAGACCGCGCATCGCTTCGTCGCCGAGCGGATTGCCCCCGTGGCCGGCCACTACGACGAGAGTGGCGAGTTTCCGCTGCCGGTCTTTCGCGAGGCTTTCGACCTGGGCTTCATGAATCTCGAGATCCCCGAGGCTTACGGCGGCCTCGGCCTGCACACGATCGACGGCTGTCTCATGGCCGAGGAATTCGCCTGGGGTTGTGCGGGCATCGCAACCAGCGTGATGGGCAACCACCTGGCCGCACTGCCGCTCTTGATCGCCGGCACCGAGGCCCAGAAGCAGCGCTGGCTGCCGCTGCTCACCAGCGATCTGCGTTTCGCCGCCTACGCGTGCAGCGAGCCCGAAGCGGGCTCGGACGTCGCTGGTATGCAGACGCGCATCCGGCAGGATGGCGACGATTGGATCCTGACCGGCCAGAAGCGCTGGATCACCAACGGCGGGCACGCCAGCTTCTATACCGGATTTGCCACGCTTGACCCGAAGCTGCGTCACAAGGGCATCGTCGCCTTCGTGCTCGGGCGCGACACGCCGGGCGTCTCGACCGGCCGCAAGGAGAAGAAGCTCGGCCAGCGCGCCTCCGACACCTCCGACGTCATCTTCGAGGATGTGCGACTCGGCCCCGACCAGATCCTCGGCGTGCCGGGGCAGGGCTTTGCGATCGCGATGGAGACATTCGACAAGTCGCGCCCGATGATTGCCGCCCTGTGCGCCGGTCTGATCCGGCGCTGCATGGAGGAGAGCCGGGACTATGCGCTCGAGCGCAAGACCTTCGGGGTGCCGATCGCGCAGCATCAAGCGGTCCAGTTCATGATCGCCGAGATGGTCATGGCCTATGAGGCGACGCGCATGCTCTATCTGAAAGCGGCCTGGGAAGTCGATCACGAGATCAAGCGCACCTCGACCTCGGCTATCGCCAAGGCGCTGGGGGCGGACTTCGCGATGAAATCAGCCATCGATGCGGTGCAGGTTTTCGGCGGGTACGGCTACACCAAGGAGTATCCGGTCGAGAAACTGATGCGTGATGCCAAGCTGCTGCAGATCTACGAGGGTACGTCTCAGATCCAGCGCATCGTGATCGCGCGGAACTTCCTCGCGCGGAGCTGAGCCGGCCGGTGCAGCCGCGCCGGGCCGGCTGTGGCAACGAGGCCTCGCGCCACGGCCGAGGGCGGCGCCCACGCAGACGGCGCCGCCGCGATCCCGGCCCGTTGCGGCGGGTGATTTGATCGTGCGGGCGGTCTCGGGCAGACGCGGAGGGGGAGGTGGCGTGGTGGTGGCGGACGCGGCGGTGAGTCGGGCACGCGCGGGGCTGCTGGTAGCACTCGCCCTGCTGGTCGGGGCCTGCTCGGCAGCACGGCCGAGTCGTCCCGAGGATCTGTGCTCGATCCTGCGCGAGCGTTCCGAGTGGTACGAAGCCCTGCGCGCCTCCGAGCACCGCTGGGGCGTGCCGGTGCCGCAACAGCTCGCCGTGATCCATCAGGAATCGGGATTCGATGCGTCGGCACGTCCGCCGCGCAGCAGCATCCTGTGGATTTTCCCCGGCCCCCGGCTCTCGAGCGCATACGGCTACGGTCAGGTGCTAGATTCAACGTGGGACTGGTACCAGGATTCGCGCGGTGGCGGGCTTGCGTCGCGCGATGATCTGGAGGACGTCGCCGACTTCCTCGGCTGGTACGGCTGGGTCGGCGAGCAGCGCTTCGGCATCCCCCGCGACGACCCGCGCGCCTACTACGCCGCCTACCACGAGGGGCACCGTGGCTATTTGCGCGGTAGCCACCGCCGCAAGCCGGGCGTCTTGCGCGCCGCGTCGAGCGTTGAGCACCGGACGCGCCTCTATGCGGCGCAGTACGCGCGCTGCCGGCGCGAACTCGAGGAAGCGCTGGAAGGTCCGTGGTGGTGGCCCTTCTGAGCGGCAGGTCGGAGCTGCCCCGACGGGGCCCGCCCACGGGGGCCAGAGCGGCGGGCTGTGCGGCGGCGCACGTCGCTCCGCTCGGGTGCGAGGTCGCGTCCGCACACGGGGGCCGGGGCGGGCTGGATTCGCTGTCGCGCTCAGACCTCGACCTGCATCTCCTCGATGCCGGTGATGAAATTCGAGTTGCGCCACGGCAGCGGTCCCTCGTCGACGAGGCGGGCCAGGGGAATGCGCCGCACGATTTCCTCGAACATCACCCTCAGTTCGAGTCGCGCGAGACTGGCACCGAGGCAGAAGTGCGCGCCGAAGCCGCCGAAGGCGAGATGGTCGTTGGGCCTGCGCTCGACGTCGAAGGCGAAGGGCTCCGCGAAGATCTGCTCGTCGCGGTTGGCCGAGGGGTAGAGCAGCAGCAGCTTGTCGCCGGCGCGAATCGTCTGACCGCGCAGCTCGACGTCGCGGGTCGCGGTGCGTGCCATGTTCTGGATCGGTGAGACCCAGCGCAGCATCTCCTCGACGGCGCAGGCGATGCGCTCGGGGTGGGCCGCCAAGAGCGCCATCTGGGCGGGATGGCGCAGGAGCTGGAGCATGCCGCCGGTGATGACGTGGCGCGTGGTCTCGTCGCCGCCGACCAGGATGAGCAGGGTCTCGTGCAGGAGTTCCTCATCGTCGAGCCGGTCGCCCTCGATCGTGGCGTGGACCAGCGTGCTGATCAGATCGTCGCGTGCTTGCGCGTGCCGCTCGGCGACCACGCGGCGGTTGTAGGTGGAGTACTCCGCGAAGGCCTGTATGGCGCGCTCGACGGTCGCGGGCGGCGCGCTGAGCGAGGTGCCCGAAACCATGTCGTCGGACCAGCGCAGCAGGTCGTCGCGGTCCTCCGGCGCTACGCCGAGCATGTCGCCGATCATGATCATCGGCAGGGGGGCGGCCACCTCGCGCACGAAGTCGAAGCGATCCTTGCGCTGGGCACGGCTCAGCAGGTCGGCGCAGATTTCGCGAATCTTCTGCTCGTGGTCGGCCACCCGACGCGGAGTGAAACCTTTGTTGACGAGGTTGCGCCGCCGTTTGTGCTCGGGATCGTCCATGTTGATCATCGAGGGCAGCGGTGGTGAATCGGGCCGCATCCCGCTCGCGTTGCTGAAGGTCGTCGGGTCGCGCGAGATGCGCTGGATATCGGCGTGGGTGGCGATGCCCCAGACCGCGCCGGCCGCGTCGTGGTAGACCGGTGCGTTGGCCCGCATCCAGGTGAAGTGCGGGTGCGGATCCTCGGCGTAGAAGCGCCCGTCGAGCAAGCGAATATCTGGATTTACGGGATGATCAGCCATGAGGATCCTTGTCTTCCGCCCCCCGGACCTTCGCGGACGGCTGCCAGCACCGGAGTAGTGGACGGGCGGCGCCGCGCCAAGCCGGAGGCCCGGACCTTGGCCACGAGCCGGGCCCTCCTTGTGTGATCCGTCGAGCCGCGTCTTGGCCACCCGGGGGCCGAACCGGTCAGCAACCCAGGAACGCGAACGGCGGGGCGGGGGGTTTTTCTTGAGTCGCCCTTCATTGAGCCGAGCGTTGCTGGCTGGAATCGAAGCGGCCGGAGCGATCGCACTCGACACGCTTGCGTACGCACGTCGCCTGCGCGAGGCGGGCTTCAGCGAGCAACAGGCCCGCGGACAGGCCGAGGCGCTCGCGGCGACCATGACCGATGCACTGGCGACCCGCTCGGACTTGATCGAGGTGGAGGCTCGCCTCGAGAGTCGCTTCTCCTGGATCGATCTGCGTTTTGAGAGGGTGGAGGCGCGGTTCCAGCAGATGGAGGCACGCTTCGATCAGGGCGTGCGCGCGCTTCGTCGAAACGGAGAAGCGTCTGGACCTTCGCCTGGCCGAGCACAGCGCTCGCCTCGAGGCCCGGCTCGCCGACATGGAGCGGCGGATCACCGTCCGCCTCGGGGGCATGGTGGTCGCGACCGCAGGCGCGGTCTCGGCGCTGGCGCGCCTCCTCTAGCCGGCTCAGCGCCGCACGAGCGTGCGCAGGTACTCGCGGCGCAGCACGGCGATGTTCTCGATCGAGATCGCCTTCGGACAGGCGGCCTCGCACTCGCCGTGGTTCGAGCAGTCGCCGAAGCCCTCCTGATCCATCACTGCGACCATGCGCCGGGCGCGGCGGGTGCGTTCGGCCTGGCCCTGGGGCAAGAGGGCGAACTGGCGGATTTTGGCACCTACGAATAGCGATGCCGAGGCGTTGGGGCAGGAGGCGACGCAGGCGCCGCAGCCGATGCAGGCGGCCGAATCCATCGCCGCCTCGGCGACGTCCTTGCCGATCGGCATCGCGTTGGCCTCGGGGGCCTGGCCGCAGTTGACCGACACGTAGCCGCCGGCCTGCATCACCCGATCGAACGAGCTGCGATCGACGACCAGGTCGCGCACCAGCGGAAACGCGCTCGCGCGGAAGGGCTCGATGGTGATGGTCGCGCCACTTTCGAACTCGCGCATGCGCAGCCCGCAGGTGGTGAGGTTGGGCACCGGGCCGTGCGGCCGGCCGTCGATCACGATGCCGCACATCCCGCAGATGCCCTCGCGGCAGTCACTCTCGAACGCCACCGGCAGCTCGCCCTTGCGCTCGAGCGTGTCGTTGAGGTGATCGAGCATCTCGAGGAACGACATTTGCGCGTCGATATCCTCGACGCGGTACTCGACCAGCGCGCCGGGGCTCGCGTTGTCGCTCTGTCGCCAGATGCGCAGCGTGTACGAGCGGGTTCCGTTCGTTGCACTCGTCATCATTTGTAGTTCCGTACCGCGAGGTGGACGTTGTCGAAGGCGAGACGCTCGCGGTGTAGCCGCGGGCGGCCCGGATCGCCGCTGTGCTCCCAGGCGGCGACGTAGCTGAAGTCGCCGTCGTTGCGGACGGGCTCGCCCTCGGCGGACTGGTGGTCGGTGCGCAGGTGGCAGCCGCAGCTCTCGTCACGGTGGAGCGCATCGATCGCGATCAGCTCGCCCAGCTCGAGGTAGTCGGCCACCCGGCCGGCGTACTCGAGGCTCTGGTTCAGCGAGTCGCCCGAACCGGGCACACGGACGTTCTGCCAGAATTCCTCACGCAGGCTGCGGATCTTTCCGATCGTGTCGCGGATGCCTTCGGGGTCGCGTGACATGCCGACCTTGTCCCAGAGCAACCGGCCGAGGTCCCAGTGGAAATCTCGCGCGGTACGGCGACCGTCGATCGCGAGCAGCTTGTCGACGCCGCCCCGCACCGTCGCTTCGGTCGCGGCAAAGGCCGCGTGGTCGGTCCTGACCGTGCCGGGCTTCTGCCCGGCGAGGTAATTGCCGAGCGTGTAGGGGATCACGAAGTAGCCGTCGCAGAGGCCCTGCATCAACGCGCTCGCGCCGAGCCGGTTGGCGCCGTGATCGGAGAAATTGGCCTCGCCGAGCACGTGCAGGCCGGGAATCGTGGATTGCAAGTTGTAGTCCACCCAGAGTCCGCCCATCGTGTAATGCGGTGCCGGGTAGATCTGCATTGGCACTTCGTAGGGGCTCTCGCCGGTGATCTCGCGGTACATCTCGAAGAGGTTGCTGTAGCGCTGCTCGACCGTCGCGTGCCCGAGGCGCGCCATCGCGTCCTTGAAGTCGAGGTAGACGGCGAGTCCGGTGGCGCCGACGCCGCGTCCTTCGTCGCAGACGTGCTTGGCCGCCCGCGAGGCGACATCGCGCGGCACGAGATTGCCGAAGGCGGGGTAGATGCGCTCGAGAAAATAATCGCGCTCGTCCTCTGGGATCTGGTCGGGACGTCGCGCATCGCCGGCCTGTTTCGGCACCCAGATCCGACCATCGTTGCGCAGACTCTCGCTCATCAGCGTGAGCTTGGACTGGGTGCGCCCCTGCATCGGGATGCAGGTCGGGTGGATCTGCATGAAGCAGGGATTCGCGAAGAGTGCGCCGCGCTTGTGGCAGCGCCACGCTGCGGTCGCGTTCGAGTTCACGGCGTTGGTCGAGAGGTAGTAAACCGTCGAGTAGCCGCCGGTGCAGAGCAACACCGCATCCCCGGCCCAGCGCTCCAGCGCGCCGGTCACCAGATTGCGGGTGATGATGCCCTTGGCGTGGCCGTCGACCACCACCAGATCGAGCATTTCCCGGCGGGCGTGCAGCCGCACGCGGCCTTCATCTACTTGACGCATCAATGAGCTGTAGGCGCCGAGCAGGAGCTGCTGGCCGGTCTGGCCGCGCGCGTAGAAGGTGCGCGAGACCTGTGCCCCGCCAAACGAGCGGTTGGCCAGCGTGCCGCCGTACTCGCGCGCAAAGGGGACGCCCTGCGCCACGCACTGGTCGATGATGTTCGCAGAGAGTTGGGCCAGCCGGTAGACGTTCGACTCGCGGGCGCGGAAATCGCCGCCCTTGATCGTGTCGTAGAAGAGCCGCCAGACGCTATCGCCGTCGTTGGGGTAGTTCTTCGCGGCGTTGATGCCGCCCTGTGCTGCGACCGAGTGGGCGCGGCGTGGCGTGTCCTGGATGCAGAAGTTTTCGACGTTGTAGCCGAGCTCGGCGAGCGTGGACGCGGCCGAGGCTCCGGCGAGCCCCGTGCCGACCACGAGCACCGTGTACTTTCGCTTGTTCGCGGGATTGACGAGCTTCAGATCGAAGCGGTGGCGATCCCAGCGCGTTTCGACCGGGCCCTCGGGGGCACCCGAACTCAGATCGCCATCGACGATTTCGAGATCCATCAGGGGACCACCATCACGACGCCAGCCGCAGCGCGCGGATCCGCGCTGAGGAAGAGCCAGATCGGCAGCAGCAGGAAGCCCGCTGCGATCACGAGGGCGACGACGCCGCCGGCCGAGAAGGCAAGCGCCCGCGTGTGCGGCGCGAGCAGTCCGAGCGATTGGAAGGCGCTCCAGAAGCCGTGTCGGAGATGGAAGCCGAGCAGCACCATCACGCCCAGGTAGAACACGACCCAGAGCGGATTCTGGAAGGTCTCGACCACCAGCCGGTAGAGATCACGCACCGGTTCGCCGTGGAGCAGCGTGACGTAGCCCTCGGCGATGCTCGGACCGAAGCGGAACTGCCAGACGTGCAG
This sequence comes from Pseudomonadota bacterium, assembly GCA_005777805.1. Lineage (GTDB taxonomy): Bacteria > Desulfobacterota > Binatia > UBA12015 > UBA12015 > SXLG01. The sequence goes on along the minus strand of SXLG01000028.1, from coordinate 3,931 downwards.
CACGAGGAAGACCAGCAGCACGCCTCCGGTGACGATCATGCTGCGCGAGAAGACGCTTTGCTTCGAGCTGCCGCCCTTGCTGGCGACCATGGTGTAGCGCACGTTTCGCGCCGCGCGGCGGTCGTTGTAGACCGCGACGGCCGAGAGCACGTGCGCCGCCACGAGTGCCGTCAAGCCAATCTCGGCGAGGGGCACGATCACGCCGAGCCGGTGGAGCCCCTCGGCATAGGCGTTGAAAGCGTCGGTACCGACGAGCAGCGTCAGGTTGCCCGCAAGGTGGGCTGCGATGAAGAGCATCAGCAAGAGGCCCGTGAGTCCGTTGAGGAGCTTCTTCCCGATGGACGACCACGGTCTGAAGGGCAGTGTTTGCATGAGTGCTGCTGATGCATAGCGATTTGCCGGATCAGCGCAATTCATGTGGGCCTGTGCGCGGGTGATGAGGCGGTGGCCGCACCGCTTCGAGTTGGGCTGATCAGCTCCAACATCACGCGAGCGCGCCCGAGCGGCGGTCGTCGACGGCTGCACTTCATCGACCAGGGCTGACCCTCTGTGACATGGACGCGAGCGCCGCCCGGTGGCGGTCGTCGACGGCGCGCTGCGTTGAGTAGATGTCATCATCTAGGCCAGAAGTGTGACTGATGCTGCTGGACCCTCGCGTCGTTGCAATGCCGGGGAGGGATCCGTATCGACCGCCGGGTCGGGAGGCCGGGGTCAGGGAGAGGGAAGTTCCGTGCCCGGGGGGCTCGGCCGGCCCGAGGTCTGGCCAACCTACTCGGCGCGCAATCGATCCATGTCCCAAGCTCGTCTCCGCATCGCGCTGCTCACCTATCGGGGAAACCCCCGTTCCGGGGGGCAGGGCATCTACGTCCGGCTGCTCAGCCGGGCGCTCGTCGAGCTTGGGCACGAAGTCGACGTCTTCAGCGGCCCGCCCTATCCGGAGCTTCTGGACGGGACTCGCCTGGTCGAAGTGCCGAGCCTCGATCTCTGGGCCGATCCGAGCGGCCGCCGGGCCAAACCGGGTCTTGGCGCGCTGCGCGACCGCGCCGATTTCGCCGAATGGGCGAGCGCCATCACCGGCGGCTTCGCCGAACCGATCACCTTCTGCCGGCGCGTGTCGCGTCGTCTCAAGCCCAACGGCGCGCCGGTGCCCTACGACATCGTCCACGACAACGGCTCACTCGGGCCGGGGTTGCTCGAGCTGGGGGCGCACGTGCCGGTCGTGGCAACGATTCATCACCCGATCACCCGTGATCGCCGCATCGCCTACGGGTCGACCCGCAAGCCGATCGCACTCTACGGCTACTGGCGCTTCTACTCGGCTTTCCTGCCCAGCCAGATCCGCGTCTCGCGTCGCCTTGACCGTGTGCTCACGGTGTCGGAAGCGTCGCGTGCGGATCTCGTCAGCGAGTACGGCGTGCCCGCCGAGCGCATGCGGGTCGTTGGCAACGGGATCAACGTCGAGGTCTTCCGGCCGCTCGCCGGCGTCGACCGCGTGCCGGACCGGATCGTGGCGACACTCTCGGCGGACGCGCCACTCAAGGGTTTCCGCTTCCTGCTCGAGGCGCTCGCCCAGGTGCGGCGCGAGCGTCCGGCGGCCCACTTGACGGTGGTCGGCGCTCCCGGAGCCCAGGCGGATACTCCAGACCGGATCCGCGCGCTCGGGCTCGAAGCGGCGATTCGCTTCACGGGCAAGATCGAGGACCACGAGATCGCCCAGCTTCATGCCGAAGCATCGGTCGCGGTAGTTCCTTCGCTTTACGAGGGCTTCGGTTTCCCCGCAGGCGAAGCCATGGCCAGCGAAGTGCCGGTGGTCTCCACCACGGGCGGCGCTCTGCCGGAGGTGGTCGGCACCGACGGACGCTGTGGGATTCTGGTCGAGCCGGGCTCGGCCGAAGCGTTGGCGCGTGGCCTGCTCGATCTGCTCGGCCGCCCCGAGTCCCGGCGCCGCGAGATGGGTGCGGCCGGCCGCCAGCGGGTGCTCGAGAACTTCACCTGGCGGCGTGCCGCCGAGCGGACGGTCGAGGTCTACCGCGAGGCGATCGCGCGGAGGGCGCTGCCTTGCTGACGGTCGAGATGGCGAGACTCGGGCTCGAACCCGGCGCGCGCGTTCTCGACCTCGGCTGCGGCGAGGGCCGCCACCTCATGCAGACGCGCCTTCTCGACGGTGTGATCGGCGTGGGCGTCGATATCGGCCGCACCGAGACGGCTCGCGCGCGCGAGCGCATGGCGTCGATGGACGAATTGCCGCGCGAACTCGGCGGTGCGGCGACGGCAGCAGGCGCCTGGGGTGTGATGCGCGGCAGCGCCTACGACCTGCCGTTTGCCGATGCGAGCTTTGACTGCGTGATCGTGTCGGAAGTCCTCGAGCACCTCGAGCACGACGAGGACGCCCTGCGCGAGATCCGGCGCGTCCTGCGGCCCGGGGGCACCCTCGCTGTGTCGGTGCCGCGCGAAGGGCCGGAGGAGATCTGCTGGGTGCTCTCCTGGAAGTACCGCAACTCGCCCGGAGGTCATGTGCGGATCTACCGCGGCGACCTTCTCCCCCGCCTGCTCGAGCGGGCGGGCTACCGTGTCCGAGAGAGCGGCTACGCGCATGCGCTCCACACGCCGTACTGGTGGCTCAAATGCGCGCTTGGTCTCGACAACGACGACGCCTGGCCGGTCAAGCTCTACCATCGCTTGCTGGTGTGGGACCTGATGCAGAAACCCTGGATCACGAGAACCCTGGAGAACGCGCTCAACCCCTTCATCGGCAAGAGCGTCGTCTTCTACGCGACGAGGAGCGAAGCGGCATGAGCACGCATCACGCGCATCACGCGCACCACCTGCGCCGACCGGCGATGCGCCGGGAGCATTTCGAGCAGACCGCCCTGTGGATTGCCTCGCGACAGGAGGCCGATGGGCTCCTGCCCTGGGCACGCGATGGCAAGATGGACCCCTGGGATCATGCCCATGCCGCCATGGGGCTCGCCGCGAGCGGTTGCCACGAGGCAGCGCAACAGGCGCTGCGCTGGCTCGCGCGCCACCAGGAACGCGACGGTGGCTGGCCCATGGAGCTGCGCGGCCGCGAGATCGTCGAGTCGACCCGCCAGACCAACCACGCCGCCTACATCGCGACCGCGGCCTGGTATCTCCAGACGGCCGAGCCCGACATCCTCTTCCTCGCCGAGATCTGGCCGGTCGTCAAGCGAGCTATCGACTTCGTCGTCGCGCACCAGCTTCCCTGCGGCGGGATTGCGTGGGCCGTGACGGCCGACGGGCGGCCGTGGCAGGCGCCGCTGGTGACCGGTTCGTCGTCCGTGCACGGCTCGCTGGTGTGCGCCATCCGGATCGCCGAGCGGCTGGGGCGGCCACAGCCGGCGTGGGTCGTGGCGCGCGAGAGGCTCGCCGACCTTCTGTGCAACGACATCGGACGCTTCGACAAGGTCGATCTGGCCGAACCGGTCGGTCGTCACTCCATGGATTGGTACTATCCGATCCTCGGTGGTGCCTTGCGCGGTGCCGCAGCCCGGGCGCGTCTGCAGGCACCCGAGCACGTGGATCTCTACGTCGAAGAGGGTGTCGGCTGCCGCTGCGTGGCCGATCAGCCGTGGTACACGGTGGCCGAGACGTGCGAACTCGTGCTCGCGCTCGATGCCGCCGGCCTCGAATCGCGCGCCCGCCAGGTCTTCTCCTGGGTTCATCCGCTGCGCACACCCGAAGGAGGCTACTGGACCGGCGTCACGCACCCGGCGCGAGAGCTCTACCCCGAGGGCGAGCAGACGCCGTGGACGGCCGCGACGGTGATGCTGGCGGCGGATGTGCTGGAGGGCCGCTCGCCGACCGCGAACTTCTTCCGGGAACTCGCTGGCGACGAGTTCGTGCGCGAGTCCGCCGTCGTCGATGTCGTCGAGGTGGCGGCGCCGGCAGAGGCCTGAAGCGCCGGCGTCGG
>SXLG01000167.1 GCA_005777805.1 Pseudomonadota bacterium | reverse complement strand
CTCGATGACTTCCGGGGACTCGTTGCCTGCGGTGGCTTCTCCTCCGGCGACGTGCTCGGGGCCGGGCAGGGTTGGGCTAAATCCATTCTCTACCACGAGCGCGTGCGCGATCGAATGGCGCGCTTCTTCGCCCGGACCGACACCTTCGCCCTCGGGGTCTGCAACGGCTGTCAGATGCTTGCTCATCTGCGCGAGATCATCCCCGGCACCGAGTCCTGGCCGCATTTCGTCCGCAACCGCTCGGATCAGTTCGAGGCGCGGCTCGTGCAGGTGCGCATCGAGCGCTCGCCGTCGATCTTCTTCGCCGGCATGGAGGGCTCTCTCCTGCCGGTCGCGATCGCGCATGGCGAGGGACGCGCCGCGTGGGTCGAGAGCGACGGACCCACACGGCTCGAGGACGCGAGCCTGGTGGCGCTGCGCTATGCCGATGGTCGCGGTGAGGTCGCGGCGCGCTATCCGGCCAACCCCAACGGATCACCCGGCGGCATCACCGGCGTGTGCTCGCGCGACGGCCGGGTGACGATCGTGATGCCCCATCCCGAGCGAGTTTTCCGCGCCGAGCAGCTCTCATGGCGGCCGCGCGACTGGGCAGGGCCGAGTCCCTGGATGAGGCTCTTCGACAATGCCCGGCGCTGGGTCGACTGACGGCGCGCCGCCGCGGCCCTCGTCCGCGGCCGGCGATTTGCAGCGGCAACCGGCTGGGGCGGGTCGGGGTGGGGTGGGGTCAAGCACGGGGGCAATGCCGGCCGCGCCGGATGGAGCGGGGGGCGGGTCACGCACGGGAGTAGTGCCGGCCGCGGCAGATCGAGCTGGGGGCGTGTCAAGCATGGCGACAGCGGCGGCCACGCCGGGTCGAATTGGGGGCGGGTCAAGCATGGCGACAGTGCCGGCCGTGCCGGATCGACCCGCGGGAGGGGCCGGCGTGGTGGCCGGGCCTGCCGCGCCCTGGGCTCTGCCCGAGGGTTTCACCGCGCTGCGACGTGTGCCGCCGCGCGTGGCGCTGGTGCACCACTGGCTGGTCACGCCGCGTGGCGGCGAGCGCGTGCTTGCCGAACTCTGCCGGATCTTTCCCGAGGCGCCGATCTTCACGCTCTTTGGTGACGGCCACGGTATGCCGGCGCCGATCGATCGGCACGAGGTACGCGCCTCGTGGCTCGATCCGCTGCGCCGCTGGCACGATCGGCTGGCGCCGCTTTATCCGGCGGCGGTCAAGAGCCTCGATCTGCGCGGCTTCGACCTCGTTGTCTCGAGTGACGCCGCGTGCGTCAAGGGCGTGCGAGTCGACCGGGACGCCGTGCATCTTTGTTATTGTTACGCGCCGATGCGCTGGGCCTTCGACTTCCCCGAGATCTATCTGCGGGCACAGCTGCCGGCACTGCTGCGGCCGCCGGCACGGCTCGCGCTGCGCGCCCTGCGTTCCTTTGATCGCTCGGCGGCGCTCGAGGTCGGGGCGCTGGCGACTTCCAGTGCTGCGGTCCGCGAGCGGATCCGCCGGCACTACCGACGCGATGCCGCCGTTCTGCCGCCGCCGGTCGATCTCGAACGCTTCACGCCGCTCGCCGATGCGGCCACCGACCGTGGCACCGACTACCTCTGGGTCGGGCAGCTCGTGCCCTACAAGCGTCCCGACCTCGCGGTGGAAGCTTTCAGCGGCAGCGGCCGCCGGCTCTTGATCGCCGGCGACGGACCGTTGCGCCGCTCGCTGGAGCGCCGCGCCGGCAGCGAGGTGCGCTTCCTCGGCACGGTTTCGGACGCGGAGCTGGTGCGGCTCTACCGCACCTGCCGTGCCCTGATCTTCCCCGGCGAGGAAGACTTCGGTCTGGTCCCGCTCGAGGCGATGGCTTGCGGTATGCCCGTGATCGCGCTCGGCGCCGGAGGTGCACTCGAGACGGTGTGCGGACTTTGGTTGGACGAGGCGGGCCGCGGGCTCGCGACGCAGCACGGCGCCGCACTGCCCGATCCGACCGGGATCTTCCTGCTGCGGGCCGATGCGGGCCTGTTGGTTGCTGCGTTGGACGTGTTCGAGCGCGAAGCGGTGCGGTTCACGGCGCGGGCCTGCGTCGAACGGGCGGCACAGTTTGGCACAGCGCGGTTTCACGAGGAGATCTGTCGGTGGATCGGCTTCGTGACCGGCTGGCAGCCGCCCACGCCAGCGGGCGCGCCGGCTCGCGGCGCCGGAGGTGGGTGCGGTGAGGCTCGGGCCGGGGGCGCCCCGCTCTCGAGCGCGTCCGCTCGTTTGCCCGAACCTGGCTGAGCGATGCGCTTCGGTGCGGGTGGGCATGGCCCATGGGTGGCATCGGGGCGCACGAGCTTGGTATGACGATCGCATGGTGGGCATCTTGCGACGGTGGCGTTGCCTCTTGGGCGGGGTCGGGGCGGCCTGTGTGCTCGTGTCGGCGAGCGCCCACGCGAGCGGGTCGTGGCAATTTGGCGACCTGCGCAATCCGCTCGGCGATACGGCCACGGCCGTCTTCTCGCCGGCGAGCGGTGGCGAGGGCGCGGCGCTCTATATCGCCTGTGACGGCGATCGTTGGCGGCGCGTCGTGCTCGGCCCCGATGACTCGGGCACGTTCAAGCTCGATCGACGTGGAGAGGTCCGGGTCTCGTTGGCGGGCGAGCCCGCGCTCGCTGGTCACTGGAAGGTCGGTCGCACTGCGGGCGGCCGGGTGACCTACGATGCGCCCCAGGCCACCGATCTGGCCCGCCGTCTGGTGCGCGCCGGTGACCCCAAATCGCCGGCCGTCTACACCATCGCCGTGACCACGGCGGCGGGGGAGCGCGTGAAGCTCAAATTTCCTCTTGCCGGACTCGCGGCCACGGTGCGAGCGCATCTCTGGAAGCCGTGCAAGCTCGAGACCTACTTCGCGGAGCCCGGGAACCGCTGAAGGGCGGGGCGAGGTCTTCGTTCGATGGTGGCTGTGCTGGATCCCGGGAAGGCGCGGGTTGTGCCCGAACAAAGCGGCATCGTCGTGTGCGCGCTCTACGGCGGCGGCCGCCGTTTGCGCGACCTCGGCATCGATGAGGTCGGCACCGCGCTCGCGGCGGCACGGGCGCAGGGCGATGCGAGCTTCGTGTGGATCGGTCTCTACGAGCCCGACGCGGCGCTGATGGACCGCCTGCGCGAAATGCTTGGCCTGCACGAGCTGCCGGTGGAGGACGTGGTGCGGGCGCACCAGCGCACCAAGCTCGAGGAATACGACGGCATGTTCTTTCTTGCGCTGCGCACCGCGCGTTGGGACGAGGCCGAGGACTGGCTCGACCTTGGCGAGACCCATCTCTTCGTCGGCCCGGGCCTTCTGGTCACGGTCCGGCACGGCTCGGCGTCGCCCTATGGCGAGGTGCGCCGACGCTGCGAGGAGCAACCCGAGAGGCTCTCGCTGGGCGTTGCTTTCGCGCTCTATGCCATCCTCGATCATGTGGTGGACGGATTCTTCCCGGTGCTCGAGCGGCTCGAGGACCGCGCCGACGAGATCGAGGCATCGCTCTTCGATGGGCACTTCGACGAAGAGGCGAACCGGCGCATCTTCGGCATGCGGACGCAGCTCAGCTCGATCAAGCGGGCGATGGTGCCGCTTGCCGACGCGCTCGAGCGGGTCATGCGCCCCCAGGAGCAACTGGTCGGCGCGGCTGTCCAGCCCTACCTGCGCGACGTCCACGACCACGCGGTCCGGATCGCCGAGACGGTCGAGCACCTGCGCGACGTGCTGGGCTCCGCCGTCGAGGCCAACCTCGCCATGGTTCAGGTGCGCCAGAACGAAATCACCAAGCGGCTCGCCTCGTGGGCTGCCTTGGTCGCCGTGCCGACGCTGGTCGCGGGCATCTACGGCATGAACTTCACCTACTTGCCGTTCCTCGAATCCAGATTGGGCCCGGTCCTCGTGATCGCCACGACGCTGATGGGCTGCGGCTACCTGTACACGCGCTTCAAGGCATCGGGCTGGCTTTAGGCGCCGCGCCGGGTCGGGTGCTGTCGCGGTCCTGCCGGATCGTTCGACCCGTTGTCGCGGGCACGGGTCTCGGTGGCACGGAGCGACGTGGCCGCGAGCCGCCGCGAGGGCCGCGACCTTCTCGCGCTCGACGTCCCGGAAGAGCCCGTCCGCGAGCCGTGGCGAGGGCGTCTGCTAGAGCGCTGCCCGCATGGCGCTCGCAATTGGCATCGTCGGGCTCCCCAACGTCGGCACGTCCACGCGCTGCGACGCACGCTCGGGCGCGGGCG
>SXLG01000166.1 GCA_005777805.1 Pseudomonadota bacterium | reverse complement strand
CGGGAAGCTGTGCAGGCGGCAGTAGATCGGGAGCCGCGTCAGTGCTGCTCCCGTGCCCCCGGCCGGCGTCGGCGTGGCACCCACCGTCGGTGTCGGTTGCGGCGTCGGGCTCGGGCCGGGACTCGGCCCGGCAGAGGGCGTCGGAACGGGAGTGCTGCCCGCAAGGGAGAGGACAACGTGGTCACCCCACAGGATGCCTCCACCCCAGAGCCGCACGTCAACTCGCACGTAGGCCGCCGTGGCCGGGGCCGTGGCGACGACACGTACTTCGGTCCACGGCTGAGTGCCGGTCAGGTGCTGCACGGATTCCGTGGTGGCCAGATGCTGCCATACCGTCGCGTCAAAGAAACTCAGGGCAATCGCGGCCGAGCCGGTGACATCGCTCGTGCGCAAGCGAGCGGAATATTCGTAGATGGCGCCGGGCCGGACCGTGATGAGGTGGTTCTGGCTGAGCCAGCGCGACAGGCCGGCCGTCGCCGGTGCGGTGATCCGGACCGAGCGCAGGCCCGACCATGCGGCGTCCGCGCCATGCTCGAAGACGACGCCTTGCGCAACCGTTGCATGGTTGAAGTAGTGCGCCAGTGGGTCCTGCTCGAAGCTCGGATTGGGTGCGAGGCTCCCGAACACCGGCGAGACGCCACCGAAAGCGGATTGCGCTGTCGGCGTGGGCCGGGGTGTCGCGAGCGGTGTCGGAGTGGGGCTCGGTGTCGGACGCGGTGTGGGCGTAGGCGACGGCACGGGAGTCCGCGTCGGGGTGGGGCTCGGTGTCGGACGCGGTGTGGGCGTAGGCGACGGTACGGGAGTCGGCACCGGCTGGATTCCGGGGCCAATGATTCTGAGATGGTCCGCCCAGAGAGTGCCCGCCCCTTGCAGCCGGAGGTCGGCGCGCAGATAGGCGCTGCCCTGCGGCGCGGTTGCGCTGAGCTTGACCTCGGTCCAGGACGACGTTCCCTTTACCCGCTGCACCGATTCCGTGGTGCTCAGATGTTGCCACACGCTGCCGTCGAAGAAGCTCAGTGCCAGCGCGGCGTAACCGGGCACGTTCTTCGTCCTGAGCCGTACCGACGCTTCATAGAAAGCACCGGGCCTGGCCGGGATGCGATCGTTCTGGCTGAGCCAGCGCGAAAGTCCCGCGCCGGCAGGTGCCGAAATTCGGATTGATCTCGATCCCGACCAGACAGAGTCCGAGACGTGATCGAAGCTCACGCCCTGCGCAACCGCGGCGTGGGTAAAGTAGTGCTCGAGAGGAGCGGATTCGAAGCTCGGGTTGGGTGCGAGGCTCGCGAAGATCGGCGAAATCGCCGAGAAGACCACCATCGGCGTGGTCGTCGAGGCGCTGCTCGTGGCACTCGCGCGCGCCAGGGGCAGTGTCGAGAGGGATCGCGACGCCGATGCGGTCGCCAGGGCCGTCGGGGTGGGAAAATCACTGACGAGCAGGTGGTGGAGGAATGAACCACCTCCCGGCTCGAGCGCGACATGCAGCCAGTAAGCGCGATCACGTTCCAGCAAGACAGGCGCAGGGAAGGCGGCGCCAAGCCATTGCCACCGCGCGCTGCTGCTCGCAGTGCCCGTCAGAGCGCCAGTCGCCAGCACCTGCTCGTTCTCGTCGCGGATCTGGTAGGTTGCCGCGCCCGGCTCTCCCCGCGTCAGAAGCCGTACACTCATCGATTCGACCGTGGTCGTCGTGCTCGGAACGAAGGACGTATCGAGCGGCGACGACTCCGACAGATAATGCGTCCGCAGTGCGGAATACGGTTGACCCCAGAGAACCCCGTCGGCGAAGCGCAGGGCAAATATCGGCTGTACGCGCAGATCGACGGGCCGTTCATTCCCGCCGTCCGACGATCTATGCCAGTGCAACGACCACCGCAGCATCCCGTCGCTCTCGCCAGAGAGATCAACGATGCCGCAGATCCGTGCGCGCCCCGCAGGGCCTTGGGCGCTCGGCGAGATCCGGATCTCGTAGGAGGCGCCCTCCTCGAGAACCACGTCCGGAGCCGCGATCTCTCTCCACGGCTCGTCTCCCGCCGTGAGGGTGAGCGTACTCTCCGCGAGGACGGCGTTGGTAGCGGCCGCATGGAGGGCGACCCTGTAGATCTCAGCGTTGGCGGGAGACAGCCCGCGTGCTCCGAAGCGCACCCAGAAAGCTTCCAGCGGCGCCGACCTTGGAGCCTCGAACGTCAGCGTTGCACCAACCGGGAGCGTGCCTTGCGCGATGCGATGGCAACGTACCCGATCTCCCCACAGAGCCTCACCAGAAAGCGTCGGCGCATCGGATTGTGCTGCTGTCGCCGCTGGAGCGAGCAGACTCCCGAGCAGGCAGACACACAACGCCCAACGCGCGCCCTTCCCCCCCCGTCCCCCATCCATCCCCAAAATCCCCCTGGGCGCAATGGTGCGAAATTGCTACTGACGCCCTGGAGCCCCACCCGGGAGCTCGCGCACCTCCGCAGCAATGGTCATGCCGCGAGTGCTGGCCTTCCCGCACGGCTCGATCCCCTCTCAGCCGAGCGAGACTGCTATCGCGCCAACGCTTTGTGACACAAGTGCGTCGGCGCTCGGGGTCTCTCGCGCATATGCGCGGCCTCCGCGCCATAAGGGTTTCTCGTAAAGTGCCTTCTCCAGAACCGCAGTGCTCGTCGTGCTCGTCTCGGCAGGAACCACCGGCATCGGGCACCCTCTGCCGCCTACCCGACAGATGTAAAGCCTATTAATTCATGGCGCGGGTGCGCTGGCGCACGCCCTCGAAGGGCGCCAGGAATGGCCCCTTGAGCACTCGTCTGCCTGTTTACGGGCCGTGCATGATTAAAAACGGCCAAGACATCCGTCCAAGCAGCCATACCGGCCACCGGTCTCGCCACGGCCGGCCGTGCCCATCATCGCACGGGTCGGTCGCCGTATTCGAAGTCCTTCAGGACCCGAGGACAGCGATCCGGGGATTCATTTGAATACTGCCAATGAAGTTGGCTCCCTCATCGACCGTGATCGCCAGCCAGGGCCCGGCACCGAGTGAGCGCTGCTGGAGAAAGTCTCGCGCCTCCGTCTCCACGAGATAGAGACCGGCCGGAACGTTCATCTGCAGCTCGACGGCCAACTGCAGGCGTCCACTTTGCTCGAGTCTGATTCCACAGCGCGCCGTCGTGGTGGTGAACACCGCCTCACCGGTTGCGGACGACCGCACCCGAATGACCAGCATCCAGGCGGGATCGGGAATGCGCGCGGCGTGGGCTTCGAGACGGAGTCGGAGCCAGGCCCCGGAGGCCACCACAGCGCTGCCCTCCGCACACAAGGCGGCCAGGCGCAGCGGCGCTCCCTCAGAGGCCGTCTGGTGGGCGGAGCTCCACCCGGTTCCCGTCCGGCCGACGTAGGCCGCGATGCACTCCGCGGGCGTACCGACCCGCAATGTCCGCCCACGATCGAGAACCAGCGCGCGAGAGCACAGCGCGGCCAGACGATCGAGTTGGTGCGAGACCACGACCGTCGGGGTACCCCGCTGCCGCACGAGGTCCTGCAGCCGTGCAAAAGCGCGTTGCTGGAAGACTGCGTCGCCCACCGTGAGCAACTCGTCGATCAGCAGAACATCGGGCTCGAGATGTGCCGCGATCGAGAAGGCAAGACGAGCGCTCATCCCCGTCGAGTAGTGTTTCACGGGCGCGTCGACGAACTCCTCGAGATCGGCAAACGCGAAGATCGCGTCGAAGGATCGGGCGATCTCTGCCCGGCGCATGCCCATGATCGCCCCCTGGAGGTAAACGTTGTCGCGACCGCTGAGGTCGCCATGAAAAGCCGCGGCAATTTCGATCAGCGCACCGACCCGGCCCCGGACCTCGATTCGGCCCCTCGTCGGAGGCAGGATTCCTGCGAGCAGACGAAGCGCGGTCGATTTGCCGGCACCGTTTGGCCCGATGAGGGCAAGCGCCTCACCCGCGCCGACTTCGAATGAGAGATCGCGCAACGCCCAGCGGACGCCATCGCCCCCGCCGACCGCAGGGCCCTCCTCGCCGGGGCTACCGCGGCGCCACCTCGCCCACCCGCGCCCGATCCCGCCGAGGGCGTCGCGCAGCGTGTCGGCCCGATCCGGGGCCGCGAAAGCCTTCCAGACCCCATCGACGGTCACACCCGGAGCGGGCATCTACAGCCGCTCCGCAAATCCGGGCTCGGCCCGATGAAAGATCCACCAGGCGCCGAGGAACCAGCCAATCGAGAAAAGTGTCACCGCAAGGAATGCGTACGTGTCCGGTGCCTCCCCCCGCAGCAGCGTGGCGCGCCAGGCATCGAGGATCGGCGCCATCGGATTGTATTCGAGCACCCTCGCCACGGGCCCGGACAGCCGATCGGTCGGGATCACCACCGGACTCGCGAACATCCACGCGGTCAGCACGATCTCCAGCGCGAAGCGCACGTCTCGCCAGAAGAGTGTCGCCATCGCGATCAGGAGTGCGCTGCCGGCGACGAAGGCGAGTTCGACGGCCAGAACCACGGGGACGTAGATCCACGCCAGCGACGGAGCCACGCCATGGAAACCGAGAAGAGCGACCAACAGCACGTTCGCCACGAGAAAATCGACCAGTGCCACCAGCACCGTGGCCAGTGGAAGTGCTTCGCGCGGAAACCAGATCTTTCCGACCAGCGCCGGATTCGAGCTGAGAGACGTCGCAGCGAATCGTATTGACGACGCGAGCAGTGTCCACGGCAGCAGACCCACTGCCGCCCACAGCGCGTAGGGAACCCCGGTCTCGAGGCCGGCGACGGGCGCAACGACCGTGGTGAATACGCCAAGATTCACCAGCGGACCGGAGAGAGCCCAGCCCACCCCGAGCCAGGCGTGCTGATAGCGCAGGAGAAGGTCGCGCCGCGCCAGCTCCCGCAGCACGTCGCGCCCCGCGACCTGCTCGCGCCACATCTCGCGCCAGGTCGTCCGCCACGAGGATCGTCCGCGTCGCGAGGTCACCACCACGCGTCGGACGCTACCACGATTGCCGGGTTGACAATGCCCCCGCCTCCTTCTGCGGGGAGCACCATCACGGGACCGCCCGAGCCGACCAGCAAGCAACGCTGTCCTCGTGAACCGTCTCGGAACCGGCCGGGGCGGATGGGGGCGCGTCCGGCCGAAGACAGCCGCCGTTGCGCTGCCCGTGCGGCCGGGGCTCCCGCGGAGACCCGGGACGAGACCGGGCCCGCCTCCTCGACGTCAAACCCGACGTCTCTCCGTCCCCGGCGGAGGTCGCTGGTGTTCGCCTTTCCAACGCCTCCCTACAACCGCAGATCCTGCGCCGGATGCAGGCGACGACCGTCCTCGGGCCGAATTTGCGAGGCTATTTGCGGAACAGGTCGCTAGAACGCCGTACAGGTGCCGTCGGTGCCGCTGCCGCCGAACGAAACCTCACAAAATTCGCCGGCAGGACAGTCCACCCCCTGACTGCCGGGGCCGCAGGCCGCGACTGGTGCGAGCGCGCACTGGCAGAAGCTCATGCCACCGCCGGCGAGTTGCCAGGCATGACATTCGAAGCCCTCGCCACAGCTCCCGCCGCAGGCCGGAAACGCCCCGCCACCGCTGCAGGGAATCGGCATGCATAGAAAAAAGCCGGAGCCACCGTGCAGGCAGTACGTGCCCGCCGGACAGGGACCTCCCAGATTGCCGCAGCCCGCGGAAGCGGTCTGGCAGACGCAGGCGTTGCCACCGATCGAACTCCCCGCAGGGCGACACTCGAGGCCCTCACCACAAGGGCCGCCGCAGGTGGGAAACCCCGAGGTCTCACAGAGCGGTTCCGCCCCGACACACATGCAATTGGGGTAGGGATACCCGGGTAGCGACGTGCATTCCTCGCCCGCCGCGCAGGCGCCGTTGCACACGGGCGAGGTTCCACCGCACGCATCGGTCGGCAGGATGCATCGACAGCCTTCGAAGTCGAGATCCGGGGCACACACTCCGCCTCCCCCGCAGGCGCCGCCGCAATTCGGAGCCTCGCCGCACGGACCAAAGAGCGCTTCGTCACTGCAATCACTCAGAGCCGACGCCGAAGCACCGCGCGCGATGAAGCGTCCCGGTTCGTCCCGCACCACGTCCTCATCGTGGAAACGGACGCAGTACCGCCGTGTGCCCAGAACGAGCCGCAAGCTGGCGGCCCGGGTGAATCCATCGAGGGACAGGCCGAGCGCCCGGGTGACGACGCGCAACGTTCCGCTGGACCGGAGCTCGATTCGAGAGACGGCCTCGTCCGTACCGCCGTGATAGAGAAAGCGATCCCCAGAATCTCTGCTTTGCCAACCTGCGATTGGCGCCAGCATGGTGACGTGCCCACCGGAGCCGGTGAACAACTCGATGGTTGCCTCGCCGGACGACTCGCTCGTCGGATCGTCCGGACTCCCCACCTCCGGGAGATCGATGGCTGGGCCCAACACGGCGAGGGAGATTCTCTGCCTGTAGAGGCCGGCCCCATCACTCCAGTGGCGCAGGCTGATCATCCGGCCACCAAGCGGCGTGTCCGCGGCGCGTGCCGTGGCGGCTGCGCCGAGGAGCAGGAGGATCGCAAGCATGAATCCCGCGCACGCGACACGGCCAAGGCCTACCTCTCGCCTCGCGGTCTCTACCGACGGGATGTTTAGTCTCCTTGGGGCGGATCCGGCCATGTAATCGCTTCCCCGGCGCGAGACTCCGGAGGTGCTCCAGTTGCAGACTCCGCTCGCGACTTCGGCCTGTCAATAGGTCGACGCATGCGGAGCCGTTGCGCAGCTCACCGCCAGCACTCGATCGAGTGCTGGCGCCTCGGTCGAGCCGGAAGCGTGGCCCCGCGGCCGTTGCCCAGCTCGCCGCCTGGTCGATCGAGTGCCGTCGCGTCGGCCGAGCGGGAGCCACGGCCCTGCCGCCATCGCGCGGCGCGCCGCCTACTCGATCCCGATCGCGCTCTCCGGACAGTTGTCCGCCGCGCGCCGCGCCCGGTCGGTGAGCGCGGGCGGAACGGTCTCGACCAGGAGAACGCAGTGGCCGGCTTCGTCCTCGCCGAAGAGTTCGGGCGCGATCTCGTAGCAACGCCCGTGGCCCGCGCAGAGATCGAGATCGACGCGCAGCTTCATGCCACCCCCGGCCACACCAGCGGCAGGTACTGGAACTCGCGAATGCCCGGGCTCACGCGCGGGATCTCGCCGGGCTTGATCGCGTAGTCGGGAATGAGCCGGTGCCATTCCTCGAGCCCGACGCGAACCTCCAGACGTGCGAGGTGGGAACCCAGACAGCGGTGCGGGCCGAGGCCAAAGGCCAGGTGCCGGTTGCGATCGCGGTCGAAGTCGACTTCCCCGGCGCGCGGGAACTCGGCTGCGTCGAGATCGGCCGCGCTAATCATGAGATTTACCACCTGACCAGCCGCCATATGAACACCGCGCAGATCCACCGGCTGCTTCAAGACCCGGGGCAGGAGGGTCACCGGCGTCTGCCAGCGCAGCAGCTCCTCCACGACGGCCTCGACGCAGCCCGAATCCTGGGAGATCCGCCGCCGCTGCTCGGCGTTTTCGGCAAGGTAGGCGATGTTGCAACCGAGCGTCGCCGTCACCGTATCGAGGCCGCCCAGCAAGAATAGGTAACAGATGTCGAGGATCTCCTCGCGGCTCAGGCGACGGCCCTCGAGTTCGACCTGGACGAGATAGGTCATGAGATCCTCGCGCGGTGCGCGCGTGCGCTGGTCGATCAGATCCTCGAAGTAGGCGTAGATTTGGCGGCCGGTCTCGGCCCGTAGCTCGGTGCAGCGCGCCAGATCCGCCGGATGGGCGTCGGGGCGGATGACGCCGTTCTTGAGCGCCAGGAAATGGTCCATCTCCTCGACCGGCAGGCCCATGAACTCGAGGAAGGCCTTGCACGGAAGAGGAATCGCGAAGGCGCTGTCGAACTCGCACTCGCCCGCGTCGAGCACGGCAGCGATCAGGTTGCGCGCGTGCTCGCGCAGCGCCGGCTCGATTCGGTTCACCGCCTTCTTGGTGAACTGGCTGTCGAGAATCTTGCGATACCGGGTCTGGAGCGGCGGATCGATCTGCTGCGGGATCATCGGCCGCACGTTGCCGAGTGCCAGCAGCTCGCCGAGGTCCGACGAGAAGATCTCCGGGTGGCGCAGAGCCCAGGCCACATCCTCGTAGCGGCTGAGCACGGGCCAGTCCGTGTACTGGATCCGCGCCACCGGGCAGCGCTCGACCATCTCCAGCATCGTGGCATGGGGCCGCAACGTGAACTCTGGTGCGACTACATTGATCGTCCCCGCCTCGGCATCGAACGCATCGACCGACATCGGCACCTCCTGGGACGGCTCGCCCCCCGAATTAGGTCAATCGATTGGCCCATCCCGGGAGCCAGCGCAAGAGGGTGCGTGAAAATCGACAGCCGGCCACTCAGGGATCCGGCCCGATCCGGATGACGCAATGCGTGGTCGAGTGTCGCCGTACCTCGGTCGGCTCGCGGGGGATGAGCGGGCTACTGGTTACGCCCGTCGGGCTGGTTGCGCACGACTCGCGGCTCGGTCAGCGGCGACTACGCGGGCTACCGGCCACACCCGTCGCGATCGTTGCGCACGGCGCGTGGCTCGCAGCTCGGCGCACCGGAGGTGCGTGGGCTACCGGCCACACCCGTCGCGGCGAGTAAGCGGAAGACACCACCCAGCTCCGAACTACCAGAGGTGAGTGGGCTACCGCGCACATCCGTCGCCGTGGTCGCGCACGGCGGCTCGCGGTTCGGTGCGCCGGTGCACCCGCCCTGCCACCCTTCCGAGCGGAGGGATTCGAGCGCACACATCGAGGGCGTGGCGACTCGTCGTCCCGGTGATAAGGAGCAGCCGCCCTGCTGCCGGGCCGGCTCCGCCGGTTTGGCCGGCGGCCGGGCGCGAAGGCTCCCGGTCATGCCCCTCGATCTCAGCGCTCTCCTCCGTCCGGAGCACACCGCGGTCGTGACGGTGGAGTGCCAGCGCGGCGTGCTCGGCCCGGAATCCGCCCTGCCCGCCCTGGTCGAGGCGGTCGCCCAGGTCGGCCTCGTCGCGAAAGTCGCCGGGCTGCTCGAGGCGGCCCGCGCGGCAGGAGCTCATGTCGCGCACGGAGTTGCGCTGAAGCGCCCCGATGGCGGCGGCAAGACGCTCAATTGCCGGCTTTTCGCCGCGACAGCGCGCCGTGCCGGCGGGCCGCTGGTCGGCAGCAGCGCGGCCGAACTCGTGTCGGAGTTCGGCCCGGCCACGCGCGACTACATCGTCGGCCGCTACCACGGCGTCTCGCTCTTCCACGATTCGGAGCTCGATTCGATCCTGCGCAGCCTCGGCGTCAAGACAGTGGTCCTGGTTGGCGTCAGCCTGAACATCGCGGTTACCGGCACCACCATCGAAGCGGTCAACCGCGGGTACCAGGTGATCCTGCCGCGCGACGGTGTGGTCGCCACACCGGTGGACTACGGCGCTGCCATCCTCGAACACACGCTGAGCATGTTGGCGACGATCTCGGACTGCGAGACCATCGTACGCATCCTCCGCCAGAACGCCGCGGCCTGAGTCCGCGCGGACGAGACCCATGTCTGAGTTGACCCTGAACGAGACCCAGCAGTTACTGCGCAGTGCCGCGGCAAGCTTCGTCGCAGCGCGCTGTGCTCCGCGGCGGCTGCGCGAGATCCGCGACGGCGCCGACGCCGCCGGGTTTTCGCTGGAAACATGGCGTGACATGGCCGGACTCGGCTGGCCGGGCATCGTGATTCCCGAGGAGTTCGGGGGTCTCGGACTCGGCTACGCCGATCTCGTCGTGGTCCTCGAGGAACTCGGAAGCGTGCTCGCACCAGAGCCCTTCGTCTCGTCCGTCCTGCTCGGCGGAGTGGCGGTGCTGCTCGCCGGCAACGTCGCGCAGCAGTCCTCGATCCTGCCGCGCGTGGTCAGCGGAGAGCTCCTGCTGGCCCTCGCCCATCACGAACCGGGCGCGCGGCACGACCTCTTTCGCGTGGCCACCCGGGCGGAACGCTCAAGCGGCGACTGGCAACTCTCCGGCGAGAAGGATTTCGTTCTCGACGGCTCCACGGCACAGCAGCTCGTGGTCTCGGCTCGCGTGACGGGCGAACCGGGGGACCGCGACGGACTGGGGCTCTTTCTCGTCGAGCGCGGCCAGACCGGACTCACCGTCGAGCCGGTGCGCCTCGTCGACGGCCGGGCGGCGGCGCGCGTCCGCCTCGACGGCGTCAGGGTCAAGCATGCAAACGTCCTCGGCGAGCCCGGTCGCGCAGCTCTCGTCATCGAAGCGGTTCTCGATCGGGCAGCGCTGGGCCTCTGCGCCGAGATGCTCGGCGGGATGCGCCGCGCCTTCGAGCTCACGCTCGACTACCTCAAGACCCGCGAACAGTTCGGGGTCAAGATCGGTTCCTTCCAGGCTCTCAAACATCGGGCAGCCCGGATGTTCGTCGACATCGAACTCGGGCGCTCCACCGTGATGGCCGCAGCCCGCGCGCTCGACGCGGACGCCCCCGGCGCACGCGCGTTGGTTTCCGTGGCCAAGGCGCGACTCTCCGACACCTTCGTCGAGCTCGCCAGCGAGGCCCTGCAGATGCACGGTGGCATCGGCATGACCGATGAACATGATATCGGGCTCTATCTGAAGCGCGCCCGGGTGGCCGAGGTCACGCTCGGCGACGCGGCCTGGCACCGCGATCGCTGGGCCACGCTCGCAAGTTTCTGAGCACGCGGATTCCCTCTTGCGCATGCCCCCGCCGCTGGCGCAGACTCGAGCGGCGCAGAGGCTCCATCACCTGCACGCACGCCCCATGCACCATCCCCCGTGTTTCGAACCGAAGCGGCCGGCCGACGATGATCGGACACGCCTCATCTGCCGGGATTGCGGCTTCATCGACTACCGCAACCCGAAGGTGATCGTGGCGACCGTGGCCGTGTGGGACGAGCACGTGCTCCTCTGCCGGCGGGCGATTCCCCCCCGTGTCGGCTTCTGGACACTGCCCGCGGGTCACCTCGAGCGCGGCGAGACCGTCGAGGACGGCGCTCTGCGCGAGACCCGCGAGGAAACCCGCGCCATCGTCGCCCTTGACGGGCTGCTCGGCGTGTACAGCGCGCCCGAACTCGCGCAGGTGGAGATCGTTCACCTGGCACGCCTGCTCTACCCGGAGTTTGGTCCCACGCCCGAGAGCCTGGAAGTGCGGCTCTTTGCGCCGACGGAGATCCCGTGGAGTGAACTCGCGTTTGACGGCGTGCGCTGGGCACTCGAACGCTGGCTCGCCACCACCGACCGCGCGCTCGCTGCAGTCCCCGCGTGTGGCCACGCAGATAGCACCGCTCAGTAGCTCATCCCGCGCTCGCGCAGCCAGGTCTGGATCGAACGGAGATCCCCGACGATCCGCTCGCGGCGCCGTCCGGGCCCGAAGGGAGTCTCCGCGGCGTATTCGAAGGGCAGCCCTACGTCCTCCGCATCGCCGAAGCGGTAGAGCAGATGCGCGTGTCGCGACAGATCCGGATCGATTCTGGTGATACCGTAGGCCGCCGGATCGGCATGGATGGCCGAACCGGGAACCGGGTCGAAGCCCGAGACCGCCACGTAGTCGGGGCGGACTTCCTCCAGGAATTCGATCGTGCGATCGAGTACGGCATCGGTCTCGCCCGGCAACCCGAAGATCAAGCACACTTTTACCTTGATGCCGTAGTTCTGCAACAACTCGATGAAGCGTCGATTGGCCGCCACGCTCTTCGAGGGTTTGTCCACGATCTCGAGCACGCGATCCGACTCGACGTTCTCGAGCCCGAGGGCGAGTTCCACACAGCCCGATTCGGCAGCAAGTCGGACCATTTCCTCCGCGGCGATGGTCACGGTCTGACCCCGCCAGCGCACGCCGGTGCGCCCGATCGCCTCGAGATAGCCACGCGCCACGATCCGGTTCATCGGAATGCAGACCTCGTCGCGCAGATTCACGCCCTCGATGCCGTACTCGCGCTGCAGATATTCGATCTCGTCCGTGATCTGCGCCGGCTCCCGGTATTCGAATTTTGACGGATTGTTGTAGACGCAGAAACGGCAGTGGAAGCTGCACCCGCGCGAGAAATACACGCCGGTCCCCGGGAACCCCCCGTGCTGGGCAAAATGCTCGCAGTTGACCACCCGCCCAGGCGGCAGAAAGTCACGCCGCGCATGCTCGAAGGCCGCGAAGGGCGACGCAGTGGTGGTGGCGTAGTGCGTCTCGAGCCGGCCGGCCGCCAGATCGGCGAAAGCCTGGAGGATCTGCCGTTCGGCGGTTCCCGTGAAGACCGTGTCGAAGTGTTCGAGGCCAGCGCCGAAGCATCGATCGATGTGGTTGCCGCCGGCGAAATGACGACTCGTCGGGAAGCGGCCACGCAACGTGGCGACGATGCTCTCGACCTCGACCGCATCGCCCGACTTCATGATCCAGTAGAAATAGACGTCGCTGCCGGGAAGAGTTTCCGGGCGGATCTCGCCGCCACGCAGGTCGATCAACCGGACGTTCGCCAAGGGAAGGTGTTTGGCGATCAGCGTGGCGTAGTAGAGCTCCCACAGGGGCTGCAGCTTGAGCGGGTTGGCCCAGTAATGCCAGCTCGGCACGATCACGCCAACGTCCATCATGCCCCCTCCGGGCGGATGTTCGCATCGCGCCCGAGTTCATGTGAATCGCAGAGTTCGAGCAGCATCGCGGCGCGTCGCGCGCGCGACGAGAGCGTCGCATGAAGCGTCCGCGGCAGGCGGGCACGAGCGCCACCGCCACCGTATTCCTCGTGCGCCACGTAGTTCAGGATGAGGAGCGTGCGGTCGCGCAGCCGGGCCTTGCCCCGGCGATGGAACCCGGACGTGTCCTCGAGCAGAACGTCGCCCGCGCGCGCAAGCTGAGAGATGATCTGCTCGCGCCCGTAGTGCGCGACGATCTCGGCCTCGGTGGCGCGCGCCCCGGCATCCCAGCCGGTAATCGGAGCTCGATGGCTCCCCCGGACGTAGATGTGCGCGCCCGAGTCGAGGTCGGTGTCGTGGAGGTGGACGAAGGCCTTGAGAATCCGTCGAGCATTGCCGTCGACGTGGAACTCCTCGGTGTCGAAGGGAGCGAAGTCGCTCACGAATGAGCGCGTGAGCTTGACGTAGCCCAGCAGGGCCGGACAGCCGAGATATGCCCCCGCAAAATCGAGGATCTCGTCGTCGAACGCGATCTGGACGATCTCGGGACAGCACACCATCGGATCACTGAGATTGACAGAACTCGTGGCGGTGCGCAGGAACGTGATCCCGCGGGCGAGATCCGCCGGATCGAGTCGCGGTGCAAGACGGTAATCGACCCCCGCCGGGTGGCGGCGCAGGTCAGCGGGCGGCATCAGGCCGTGCCCGCTCGCACAGCAGGCCTCGGCCCGGGCAAGGATCCGTGCCGCCAGCTCACCGAAGCGTCCACTCAGCAGGATCGAGCCATCGCGCTCGAGCGAATCGAGCGGGGTGCGCCTCGCGCGTGCGACCTCGTCGATTCTTGCCGCCTCTGCGGGATCGTCCTGCCGCCTTCGCCGTCGTGCGTCCGCGAAGAGTGCCGCTGTCTGCGGTGTTCCGGTCATCTCTCCCCCGAAGCGGGCATCGGGAGTGCAAGCGGCGCGCCGGGCGCGCGCGCCGGAGCAAGGACCTTCCGGCGAACGCGACGTCACACTTCCGACCGGCCGCAGGCCGATGCCCGGCCGTGCACGCGCGCTGCCCTAACGCCTCGCCTGCTCGCGGTGGGCCCGGAACCAATCGCAGGTCCGGATCAGACCGGTCTCCAGATCGATCCGGGGCCCACAGCCGAGCGCCACCCGAAGGCGCGCATTCGCGAAGCGCCGTTCGCCCACGCTACGCGGGCGCCCCGGCAGATGGACGATTCGAGCGCCGTGATGACCCTCGATCTCGATCAATTTCGCGAGCAGCTCGTTGACCGATGGGCTCGCGCCGCCGGCCACGTTGAAGGCGTGACAACCCACGAGTCGCATGGCGTGCAGCATGGCCGTCGCCACGTCGGCGGCGTGGACCAGGTCGCGCCGCTCGTCGCCAGTTCCCCAGACCTCGAGCGGATCCTGTCGCTCGATCACACGCCGGATCAGCGCCGGTACGAAATGCCCGCGCTCAAAGGAAAAATCATCACGTTCGCCATAGACCAGGCTTGGCCGCAGCGCGACAAACGCCGTGTGCGTGTCGCTGCGCTCGGCCAGACCGCGAGCAAGGGTCTCGAGCCAGCGCGTGGCCCCCCCGAGGAGGCGCCACGCCGGCGGCGGCTCGCCCTCGAACATCTGTTCCTCGTCAAGCGGCGTGGCACATTCGGGATAGCCGGTGGTGCTGCTGAGCCAGACGACCGAGCGGACCCGCGCCCGCCACGCCGCCTCGAGGACGTTCTCCGTGATTTGTAGATTGTCGCGGATGGGCGCGATCGGATCGCTCGCCAGAACCGGCGCCGTGGCCACGATCCCCGCGGCCAGCAGAACCCGGTCGACTCCCTGCATCAGGCTGGCGCAGGCCACCGGATCGCGCAGGTCCGCCGTCCGCCACTCGATGTTGCGCGCTTGCAGATGGAGGGGTCGCGCGCGACTCGTGGCCACCACTTCGACGGCCGTGGCGCCCGCGAGCCGCTCGAGGACGTGGCTGCCGATCAGCCCCGACGCTCCGAGCAGGAGGATGCGCCCCGGTGGAATCGGGTCCTGTTCCACGCAGAGCCCGAGCATGCCGAGTCGCGACAGCAGCGTCCACCACGTCGCTCCTGGCCGAGGGCCGGGCGTGGCGCGCGGCGAAACGTCCATCGCCTGCATGCATCCCGCAGCCGTAGCCCACCGTGGCCCCGGGCCGGCCGGTATCCATCGGTCAGGGCCACAGATCGGGCCGTTTGTTCACCGGAACTCCTGTGCTAGGCGGTCGGGACCCTAGAGGTTCAGCCCAAGGAGAACTATGCACAGGCCGCGCCGCCCGCGTTTCATCCCCACTCGACCCGAAGAAGAACACCGAACCAACCGCCAGATCCGCGTGCCTCAGGTTCGACTGGTCGGCTCCGACGGCTCCCAGATCGGCGTGGTGTCCACCGACGATGCTCTAAGGCGCGCGCAGGATGAGGGCCTGGATCTGGTCGAGATCGCCCCGACCGCCAAGCCGCCCGTCTGCCGCATCCTCGATTACGGCAAGTTCCGCTTCGCCAAGCAGAAGAAAGAGGCGGAGGCGAAACGCCATCAGCACATCACGCAGGTCAAGGAGTTGCGCATTCGGCCGGGCACCGACTCCCACGACCTTGCGCGCCAGATGGACCGGGCCAGGGAATTCTTCGCGGATGGCCAGCGTGTCAAGTTTACACTTCGCTTCCGCGGACGTGAGATGGCCCACATGGACCTGGGCCGCGGCAAGCTGCTGGCGATCGCCGAGAAGCTGAGCGACACGGGCTGGGTCGAGACCGAGCCGCGAACCGAGGGGCGGATGATGCACCTCGTGATGGCGCCGGGCCAGCGCAAGCGCGCAATCCCCCTGATGGCTTCGAATCCCGGCAGAGCAGAACCCCCGCCTGCCCCGACACCCGCGCCGAGTGGACCGCCGCCGCAAGCCGACGCCACCTAGCAGCCTGCTGAACTTCAGCTCGAACAAGGCCAACCGCAAAAATACAGAGTTCGCAGGCTTCCCGGATTGCCGAGAAGCGGCCCCCTGTCAGCTGTGTCTTCCGGTCCGTCTCGTCGTTCTTCGACACCCTGCCCGCTGCGGCCAATCCGCTGGCCCCCGGCTCGCCCCGCTCGTCTCACCAAAATCGCGCCAGCCAGCCGACACGCTCGACGTCCCGGTCTGCCACCACCGGAACCGCGGCAAGAGTTTCGTCGCCGCGGCGCACGACGACTTCGCCGATCTGCTGTCCCCTGGAGACCGGCGCCTCGATCTCGCCTGGTAGCTTGACCTCGATCGAGAGCGCGCGGGCCTGGTCCCGCGGCAGGAGCAGGTGGACGTCGCGCACGGCCTGCCCGCGCACGATGCCGTGGCTGCCGCCGGCAACGGGCACGCGCGTACCGACAGCGCTGCCCGCTTCGATGGGATGGACCGAGACCCACTCCCGAAAGCCGCGCTCGAGCAACTCGCGGGCGCGCTCGAAGCTGGCACCCTTGCGCGGCACGCCAAGCACCACCGCCACGAGGTCGAGACCGTCGCGCTCACCGGCCGCGGTCAGCTCGAAACCAGCGGCTGCCGTGAATCC
Organism: Pseudomonadota bacterium; assembly: GCA_005777805.1. Lineage (GTDB taxonomy): Bacteria > Desulfobacterota > Binatia > UBA12015 > UBA12015 > SXLG01. Next base: position 4,613 of record SXLG01000166.1, on the reverse strand, counting down.
GGTCTTCACACCGTAAGCACCCGGCATCGTCCGCAGCAGCCGGTTGGTGTTGCGCATGTGGAAAGCTCCGCCGCGGAACCCGGCTTCGCTGGTGGAGGCCCACTTGCGCGCCGATGGGTACGCCAGCAGAGCCCGCGCGACGGCGGCCAGATCGCGCGCGCTCATCAGATCGGGCTCCTGCCCCGGGCCCGGGGGCAGACCGTGCACGGTGTGGAATCGCGTGTTGCCGAGACCGAGTTGTTGCGACTTGTCGTTCATCCGTTCGATGAAGGCCTCGGCGGACCCGCCCACGTGCTCGGCAACCGCCATCGCCGCATCGTTGGCCGAGGGAACCATGGTCGCCTCGAGGAGATCCTTCAGCGGAAACACCTCTCCCTCCGCGAGAAAGACCTGCGACCCGCCCATGCTCGCCGCCCGGCGCGACACCCGCACCGGATCGTCCAGTGAGATTTTGCTCTCGTCGACAGCGTCCAACGCGACGAGCACGGTCATCATCTTCGCCATCGATGCGGGCGGCCAGGGGAGATCGGCGTTGTCCTCGAAGAGCACGCGCCCCGACTCGCGCTCCACCACGATCGCGGCAACCCAGGGCTCACGCGGCTTGCCCGTTAGGCCGGGTGGCGGACTCGCCCCCGCCGACCACGCCCATGCGCTGACCAACGCGGCCCCGAAAAGCACCCCCATCCGCCCCACCTTCGTCACACGGCACCCCCACCTCGCGGATCGAAAGCCGATCCCGGGGGCATGTTGGAACTTTCCCGCATCCTTCGCCAGACTCCCCCCCGATGATCGTCGCGCCCGGAGCCGAACCCGTGGCCGCGCGCGGACTGGTCAAGGGCTTCGGTGCGCTGCGGGTCCTGGCCGGGGTCGATCTAGATGTGCCGCGGGGCAGCTGCGTCGCCATCGTCGGGCCCAACGGCGCGGGCAAGACCACGCTGCTCCGGATTCTGGCCGGAATCTCCCGCCCGGCAGCCGGCAGCGTCCGGCTCTTCGGCCACGAGTGCAGCCGTAACGGTACACCGGCCCCGATCCGGGCCCGCGTCGGACTGGTGGCGCACGAACCACTGGTCTACCGCGACCTGCCGGTGCGGGCGAACCTCGAGGTCTTTGCCTCGCTCTACCCGGGCTCGGAGGGTGCCGCGACACGTGCCGGCCGCGCCCTGGAGCGCTTCGGGCTGGAGCAGGTCGCCGAGCGGCCGGCACGCGCTCTCTCGCGGGGTTTTCTGCAGCGCCTCGCCCTGGCGCGAGCGACCCTGCACGAACCGGAGCTGCTCCTGCTCGACGAACCCCTGACCGGGCTCGATGCCAGCGCCCGCGAGCGCACCCTGGATGAACTCGTCGCGCATCGCGCCCGTGCAGCGCAAATCCTGGTCAGTCACGACGCGGCCGACATCGCCGCTCTCGCAACCTCGGTGCACGGTTTTCGCCGAGGCCGCCTCGCGCGGCTCAGCGACAGGCCGGTCGCCGAGTCCGACGCCCGCCGACTGATGCGGGATCTCGGAGCGATCTCCTGATGTGGGTCATCCTGCGCAAGGATCTCGCCATCGAACGCCGGACGGGCGAGATCCTGTCGTCGCTCCTGCTGCTGGCCCTGCTCATGGTGCTGGTGTTCGCGTTCACGCTCGAGCCCGAGCGGCTGCGCGATCCCGGACTCCTGGCGGGACTCCTCTGGGCCACTCTCCTCTTCTCGAGCACACTCGCCTTCGGCCGCAGCGTGGTCCTCGAGCGCGAAGCGGGGGCCTGGACGGCTCTGGCGATGGCCCCGATCGACCGCGGTGCCGTGTTCCTCGGCAAGGTCGCGGCAAATCTCGTGCTGCTGCTAGGCGCGGCAATCCTGGTGCTGCCGGTGATGGCCGTCCTGCTCGGAACCAGAGCGCTCGTGCCCTCGGCCCTGCTCGGCCTTTCGCTCGTGCTGGGCACGACCGGCATGGCGGCCGCCGGGACGCTCGGCGCGGCACTCGCGAGCCGCACGCGGGCACGCGAGGTCTTGCTTCCGATCGTGACCTTTCCGCTGTTGGCTCCGCTCTTGATCGCGGTGGTCCGCACGACGGCCGGAGGGCTCGTGGGCACGCCGCTCGTGGCGCTCCGGCCCTGGCTCGTCCTGCTCGGCTCGTTCGATCTTGTCTTTCTGGTAGTGGGCTGGTTGACGTTCGACCATGTCCTCGAGGACTGACCGGCCCGCCGGGGCGCTCAACCCTTGGCGGGATCTGTGGCTGCCCGCCGCGACGACGGCAGCGATGGTCGCAGCCCTCTGGCTGGTGTTCGTGGTGGTGCCGAGCGAGCGGGTGCAAGGCACGGTGCAGCGGATTTTCTACTTCCACGTCCATCTGGCGTGGATGGCCTTCGGCGGTTTCGTCGTGACCGCGGGCGCAAGCGTCGCTTACCTGGCCCGCGGCCAGCGGGCCGCCGACCGGCTGGCGGAAGCCAGCGCCGAGGTCGGCCTGCTCTACACGACTCTCGTCCTGGTCACGGGCCCGTTGTGGGCGCGGCCGATCTGGGGGGTGTGGTGGACCTGGGATCCGCGCCTCACCATGACGGTCGTGCTCTGGGCGATCTATGCCTCCTATCTCATGCTGCGCCGGCTCGGCGGGCGGGACGAGGTGATCCTGCGCTACGCCGCGGTGCTCGGTGTCGTGGGCGTGCTCGACATCCCGCTCTTGATCATCGCGATCCGGCTCTGGCGCGGCGTCCATCCTGCGGTGCTGCTGGCCAAGGATGCCGACGCGGGACTGGCCAACCCCATGATGGTCCAGACCTTGATCGTGGCCGGTGTCGCCCTGGCGCTGCTCTTCGCCTGGCTGGTCGTGCTTCGTATGCAATTTTCTGCCCTCGACGACGAGGTCGAGGCGCTCAGCGCCGAGGTAGCCGCGTGACGGGACTCTGGTTTCTGGCCGCCGCTTACACGGCGATCTGGTTCGCGGTCGTGCTCTATTTGCTCGGTCTCGGCCGGCGGGCACGCACGCTGGAGAAAGAAGTAGCCGCCCTGCGCTCGCGGGCGGGCGGAAGGGACTGACCGCCGCTCGTCCTGTCGTGCCCGCCGATACACGTCGGGACGGCCATCCGAAGGGAAGATCGATGCAACTCGGAATCCTTCAATTCTCGACCGACGAGGCCATGCACCCGGCCGAGCTGGCGCGCGAAGTCGAGGCCCGTGGCTTCGAATCGCTCTTCTTCCCCGAGCATACCCACATCCCGACCGAGCGGCGCAGCCCGTGGCCGGGCGGACCGAACCTGCCGCGCGAGTACCTGCGGACGAATGATCTCTTCGTCGCCCTGGCGATGGCCGCCGCCGCGACCACGAAGCTGCGCATCGGCACGGGGATCTGTCTCGTGATCGAGCACGACCCGATCTCGCTCGCCAAGAGCGTGGCGACGCTGGATTCGCTTTCCGGCGGTCGTGTTCTCTTCGGCATCGGCGGCGGCTGGAACGCCGAGGAGATGGAGAATCACGGCACGAGCTTCCGCCGACGCTGGGAGATCTTGCGCGAGCGCGTCGAGGCGATGCGTGCGATCTGGACGCAGGACGAGGCCAGCTACCATGGCGAGCACGTGAGCTTCGATCCGCTCTGGAGCTGGCCCAAGCCCGTGCAGAAGCCGCACCCACCCATCCTGTTGGGCAGCGGCTCGGCCCGGGGCCGCCAGCGCGTCGTCGACTACTGCGACGGCTGGATGCCGATCGCGGGACGCGATGCGATCGAAGCCGGGATTGCCGATCTGCACGCCCGCGCCGACGCGGCCGGTCGCCCCCGCGATTCGATCAGCATCACGGCCTTTGGCGCACCGGCCGACGCCGCGAAACTCGCGCGCCTGCGCGATGCCGGAGTCGAGCGCGCCATCCTCCCCGTGCCGCCCGCTCCCGCCGACAAGGTGCTGCCACTGCTCGACCGGCACGCGAAGCTGCTCGCCGCCGTCTGAGCGTTGCGCCAGGACCGATGACCCGTGCGGAGAAGGCGGCGCGCATCGCCCGTATTCTCGACGAGCGGCATCCCGATCCGCCTATCCCGCTGCGCCACCAGGATCCGTTCACGCTGCTGGTCGCGGTCCTGCTCTCGGCGCAGACCACCGACGAGCGGGTCAACCTCGTGACCCCGGCTCTGTTCCATGAGGCCGCCACGCCACGCGCGATGGCCGCCCTCGGCACGCAGCGGATCCTCGAGCACATCCGCTCGGTCGGTCTGGCGCCGCAGAAGGCCGCCCATCTCGCCGAACTCGCGCGCCGGATCGACGTCGAACACGCGGGCCGGGTGCCACAGACCTTCGCCGAGCTCGAAGCGCTGCCCGGCGTCGGTCACAAAACCGCGAGCGTCGTCATGGTGCAGATCTTCGGCGAGCCGGCGTTCCCGGTCGATACCCACATCCACCGCCTCGCGGCGCGGTGGGGCCTCTCGCGCAGCCGCAACGTGACCGAGACCGAGCAGGATCTGAAGGCACTCTTCCCGCGCGAGACCTGGGGACGCCGCCACCTGCAGATGATCTGGTTCGGCCGCACCACCTGTCCGGCGCGCGGGCACAACCTCGAGACCTGCCCGGTCTGCTCCTGGGCCGCATCGAAGGCACGCCGGCGGCGCGAGCACGAAGGCGTGGCCAGCGTCAGGAAGACGCGCCGCACGCGG